>MWCJ01000065.1 GCA_002069975.1 Bacteroidetes bacterium ADurb.Bin217
GGTTGACAATGCATGACGAACTTTTTGTTCTACCATAGCACTAGAAATTGCTGTGTGTTTTGCCGAAAAAGTACCACCAAATCCACAACATGTTTTAGAGTCGGGCAATTCCACTAATTCTATTCCTTGTACTTGTTCCAACAACAATCGAGGTTCATTCGAAAGTCCATATTCACGCAAAGCTGAACATGATTCGTGAATTGTTACTTTTTCGTTGAATACCGCACCAAAATCGGTTTTTTTGAGCACATTAACTAAAAAATCTGTAATATCATACATTCTCGAAGCTAACTGTTGAGCTTGTTGTTTTTGTAAAGTATCAGAAAATAACGAAGCATACTGATTTTTAATAAACCCGGTACATGAACCACCCGGACTCACAACAATAGAATCACCCGGAAAATCACGTAAAAACTTTGAAGCCAATTGTCTTGTTTCATCCATATATCCACTATTATATGATGGTTGTCCGCAACATGTTTGAGCATCATTGTAATACACACTGCAACCGGCATGTTCCAATAATTTTATCATATTAAAACCTGTTTCGGGAAAAAACTGGTCGATAAAACAAGGAATAAAAATATGAACCTGCATAATTATAATTTTATCGACAAAAATACAGAAACAGTTTAATTATTTTTTAAAAAGAAATTTTAATTACACATAATTACATTAAAAATATGTAAATTTGATAGATAGAAATTCGTCAAAAAAAACAAAAACATGAAACAAACAAAGGTTGCCGTTGCAATGAGTGGAGGAATAGACAGTTCTATTACCGCATTGCTGCTGCAAGAACAAGGATATGATTTAGTAGGAATTACCCTTCGGGTATGGGATTATTTATCAGAAGGTTGCCAAGAAAAAGAAACCGGCTGCTGTAGTATGGAAGCAATATTTGAAGCACAAGCATTTGCAAAAAAAATTGGAATTCCTCATTATATTGTAGATGTTAGAAATTCTTTTAAAGAAATCGTTGTTACTGACTTTATTGACGAATATCTGAATGGTCATACACCAAATCCTTGCGTTGTTTGTAATCCTGCAATAAAATGGGGCGAGGTTATTAAAAAAGCCGAAGAATTAGGTTGCGAATTTATTGCAACAGGGCATTATTCACAAATTGCAGAATCTAATGGACGTTATTATTTTACCAAAGCTGCCGATACATCAAAAGACCAATCGTATGTCTTATGGAAATTACCACAAGAATATATACAAAAAACTTTACTGCCTCTTGGCAAATTCAAAAAATCAGAAATTAAAGAATTGGCTCTTAAACGTGGTTTTGAAAAATTAGCAAAAAAACGTGAAAGTCAAGAAATATGCTTTATTCCTGATGATGATTATAGAAATTTTCTAAAAAAACGTGTCCCCGAACTAGAGGCAAAAGTAGACGGGGGTGTTTTTATTTCGACTTCGGGCAGCAAATTAGGAACACACAAAGGATATCCGTTTTACACTATTGGCCAACGAAAAGGCTTAAATATAGCATTGGGAAAACCAGCATATGTAGTTGCAATAAATAAAGATACCAATCAAATAACTCTTGGAGGCAAAGAAGATTTATTGCAATCAAAAATGACAGTTTCTCATCTCAATTTTTTAAAATATGAATCGTTTGAAGAAAACAAAGAATATTTAGTAAAAATTAGATACAATTCGACACCAAGTGCATGTAAAATTCGTACAAAAGAAACAGATATCATAGAAGTAGAATTCACAGAACCTGTTGGCGGAGTAACTCCCGGACAATCTGCAGTTTTTTACGAATCCAATGATGTCGTTGCTGGTGGTATAATTCAATAAACGAAAAATACACATTTGCTTATTGTTATAAAATAGTTAATAAATTGTTTGTTAATAGATTATAAAAGTTCTATTTTTGCACAGATTTATCACATACGAGCATAACTAATAAAAATATAATGGGTATGAAAATACTACTAAACCTCCGAAAACTAATACTAACAAGCATTGTTGCCGGCTGCATCTCAATTACGGCTTACTCACAAAGCTCAGTAGGTATTAATACGACTAATCCGAGCCCAAATGCGGTTTTAGAATTAGTTTCTCCTAATAACAATCAAGGTTTAAAAATTCCTTCGCTTACGACAGCTCAACGAACCGATGCGGCATTTGTTACAAGCTTAACTGCTGCCGACAATGGTTTAATTGTATTTGATAGTGATGTAAACTCTTTTTTCTATTGGGATGGCAGTGATTGGACAAAAATTTCAAAAGGTGAAATTCCTACTCTTGAAGAAATTTTAGCTGTTTCAAATAGTGCCGCAAGCAAAAAGATTAGTGATTTGGCTAATCCTGAAAATGCACAAGATGCAGCTACAAAAAAATATATTGACGACACGCTTACAATAACAAATCAAAATATTGCAAATTTATTTGATAGCATAACATACGTTCAAACATCTATTTCAAACCTTTTCGACAGTATTACTCAAATACAAACAGATGTTACTAATTTATATGATAGTGTATCTTCTATTCAACAAACAATTGATATCATTAACGACAGTATTACTAACATCAGCAACGATATTACTGTTCTCAACGATAGTATTACAAATATTACGAATGACATTACAGTCCTAAATGACAGTATTGTAAATATTTCAAACGATGTAACAAATATTGACAACAGACTTACTACTACCGAAACAAATGTGACTAATCTACAAACAGATGTTACTAATATAACCAATGATATTACGGTATTGAAAGACAGCGTTAATAATTTTTCAAACTATTTTACTGTTATTAACGATAGTATTACTAACATCAGCAATGATATTACAGTCCTTAATGATAGTATTACGAATATTACCAACGATATTAAGGTTATTAATGATAGTATTGTTAACATTTCAAACAATGTTACTGTATTACAAGATAGCATTAACAATTTCTCAAATTATTTTACTGTAATTAACGACAGCATTACTAACATAAGCAACGATATTACTGTCCTTAATGATAGCATAGCAAATTATTCAAATTATTTTCAGGTTATTAACGATAGCATAGTAAATATTTCGAATCAAGTTGTAAATCTTATTTCGAATCCGAATTTTGTATTGCCTCAAGGTGAAATATTTGTTGGTGATGGTGATGATACCGCTCGTGCAGTAACAGTATCTGGCGATATAGCTATTAATTCAACGGGGCAAACAACTATTCAAAATGGGGTTATACAAGCTGGCAATTTAGATAGTGATGGCACAGGCACCCCCCTTGCTAACGGTGCAATAGATTGGGTTTTGACATCGAAAGGTGATGGAAGTTTTAAATGGACTAACCCAAGCACAACACCTGTTGACCCAAATAATATTTCATTGCTTAACGGAAATATCTTTGTAGGCAATGCATCGGACAAAGCAGCGGGTGTTGCGATGCAAGGCGATGCAACAATAATTAATAATGGCACTATTACAATAGCTAATAATGCTATAACTTCGGCAAAAATTGCAAATGGCGCAATTGCAGATGTTGACTTAGATAAAACAAATATTCCATTAAGCGGATTTGGAGCAGCAGCAGCCAATGTTTCGTTGGGATCGAATAAATTAACAAATGTAGCAGACCCAACCCTTGCACAAGATGCTGCAACAAAAAACTATGTTGATACCAAAGCGACAACAGATTTAGCAGGTAAGGCTAATGTTGATCAAACATTCTATCTTGGTAGTACTAATATTGCAATTAACCGGGCATCTGCGTCTCAAGCTCTTACCGGCATAACAAGTATTGACGGTAGTGCAGCAACATTAACAACTGCTCGATTAATCAATGGAACTTCGTTTAATGGTTCGGCAGATATTACCGTACCTTTAAACGCAACTACAGATAATGCAAATGCATCAACTATGTATCCGGTATGGACAACAGGAGCAGGAAATAATCAAGCAAGCATATCTACAACAAAATTAAGCTTTGTGCCTTCTACCGGAATTCTCTCGGCTACCGGATTTGCAGGTTCAGGTGCAGCATTAACAGATATTCCGAATAGTGCTCTTACCAATTCAAGTGTAACTATAGGTACAACTGCAATAAATTTAGGATCAAGTTCAACAACTTTAGGCGGATTAACATCGGTTACCTCAACTTCATTTATAGGAGCACTAACAGGAAATGCAACCACAGCAACCACGGCAACTAATATTGCAGGAGGCTTGGGTGGTAGTATCCCATATCAAACTGCAGCAAATACAACTGCTCTTTTAGCGAACGGAACTGCAGGGCAAGTATTAACTTCTGCCGGTGGCACAAACGCACCAACATGGACAACTGTAGGTGGAGGAACAGTTACCACATTTGGATTTACTGATGCAAATGGTTTTAGCGGAACAGTTACAAATGCAACATCAACACCTAATTTAAGCCTAGGAACTTCTATTGCAGGAATATTGAAAGGTAATGGAACTGCAATATCGGCAGCAACTGCGGGAGTTGATTATCAAGCACCTATAAGTCTAACAACAACCGGAAGCAGTGGAGCTTCAACCTTAGTTGGCACAACTTTAAATATTCCAAATTATACGTTAGCCGGATTAGGTGGTATAGGATTAACATCTCTATCGGCTACAGCTCCTTTGAGTTACAACAATGGAACCGGTGCCTTTTCTATTGCACAGGCAGATGGTGGAACAAATGGGTTTTTAAGTTCTACAGACTGGACTACATTTAATACTAAAATGTCAAATCCTATGACTACCGCCGGTGATGTAATATACGGTGGCGTTGCAGGTGCTCCTACACGTTTGGCAGGTGTTGCTACCGGCAATGCACTAATAAGTGGTGGTATAGGCACAGCTCCAAGTTGGGGTAAAATAGGATTAACAACTCATGTTTCGGGTATATTACCAATAGCAAATGGAGGAACTGCAATTTCTACAACTCCTACAAACGGACAATTGCTTATAGGAAATGGCACAAATTATACTTTATCAACACTTACCGGTACAGCAAACGAAATTGGAATTGCTAATGCTGCAGGTTCAATAACTCTTGGTATTGATAAATCGGCTACAATAGCAGCTAACCCAACATTTGCAGCAGGCAGCTATGGATTTGGCACTACAGGATTTATATTTGAAGGAGCAACTGCGAATACGGCCGAAGGCTTATTAACTTCTGCAGATGTTACAGTTGACCAAACATGGACATTACCAAATGCTTCGGGAACTATAGCACTTACATCCGATATCCCAACAGTACCAACAGCTGCAAATCCTACAACAAGTATTGGGTTAACAGCTACAAATGGAACAGCAACAACATTTATGCGAAGCGATGCTGCCCCTGCTCTTGATGTTTCTATAACACCTACTTGGACAGGAGCTCATATTTGGAGTGCATTGGGCACATTCAATTTAGGTTTGAATGCTTCGGGTGCTGCAATAAATCTAAATAATAGTTCAAATTTTGCAACAAATATAAATACAGGCACATCTACCGGACAAATAAATATAGGTGGCTCTGCTGCTCAAACTATAAATATAGGAAATGGTGCAGCGGCTAAAACTATAAATATAGGAAGTACAAACACTACAAGTACTACCACTATTAACGCAGGTAGTGGAAATATTACAATGACGGCACCTTCTACAACTATTCAAACAAACACCGCTACCGACGACCAATTACGCTTACTCCCTTATATTGGAGGTGCAGGACGATTTGCCGGCACTATTACGTCGTTAGACCTTACTGCTAATCGCACATGGACATTACCCGATGCAAGTGGTACAATTTTATTATCTGGGGGACTTTCGTCGAGTGCGGTACCATATTGGACTGGAACTGCATTTGCTGACTCAAGAACATGGAGTAATGGCACACAACTATATATCGGATCGGCTACATTACCCGCATTTACTTACGATTGTGAAATAAATGGTACATTTAAAACACAAAAAATTTATCATTCATCAGATGCTCGATGGAAACAAAACATATTACCAATTAACAATGCGTTATCAAAAGTACAACAATTACGTGGTGTAAGCTATGAATGGAAAACCGAAGAATTCCCTGAAAAACATTTTAGTAAAGGAACTCAAATTGGTTTGATTGCACAAGAAGTTGAAGCGGTATTACCAGAATTGGTAAACACAGATGCAGAGGGATACAAAGCCGTAGAATATGCCAATGTAGTAGCTGTATTAATAGAAGCTATTAAAGAACAACAAACTATTATTGATGCTCAAAAAAGAGAAATTGAACAATTACAAGCATCTAATACAGCAATGCAACAAGAAATGTCGCAATTACAATCTATGCAAACACATATAGAATCTATGCAAAAACAAATGGATTCTATGCAGGCATTGCTACAAGTATTACAACCAACAGCTATTCAAACTAAATAATTTGTATCTGCAATGAATATGTATCGTTTGTTCATACTTTGTTTACTGTATGTACCTAGTTTGGTTCAGGCACAGATATTTGTTGCCAATCAAGCTACGCTTCATATTGATGCAAACAGCACGTTTTATGTGCCTCAACATATAGAAAATCAAGGAACTATAAGTAACCAAGGAACTATTGAAATAATTGGAAATTGGACTAACCCCGGTACAAATACACCAACCGGTACTGTAATATTTGATGGCACTAATCAACAAATCAGTCAACACGGAAATACTTTCTATACATTAGTAATTACCGGAGGAGGCAATAAAGAAGTTCCAACAAGCATGTATATTACAAATTCATTACAACTTGACAACGGATATCTTATACCTGTTGATACTGCAAAAATTATCTTATTACCGCAAGCTCAATCAACTATTGGTTCTGAACAATCATATGTAAAAGGAACATTATATGCAAAAGGCGAAGGGAATAAATATTTTGCTGTTGGAACAGACAATCTATTTTTACCGGCAGAATTTCACAATATTATAGGCAACAACACATTATTTGGCATATCTGTACATGAATTTGAAAATTCAGTTGTAACCGGGAAAGGTGCTCGAACAATATTTGATGATACATATTGGAAAATACATACGATTGAAGGAGCCCTACAACCTTCGCAAGTATCATTACCAATACCCCAAAATTATAGTGGCGATATTGATAGTTTAGTTGTAGTTCAGAGTGAAACTGTAACTTCCCCATTTGAAAGTATAGGATATGATAATTCTATAGTTAGCATAATTCCCTATGATTATATTACTAGCAAAGATTCTATTGCATCGCCTATACTTGCTCGAGGAATATTACTCGATGTAAACTGGGATTTACTGTATATTCCTAATGCATTGTCAAAAAATGCTACAAATCCGAATGATAACTGTATAAAAGTATATGGAGGATTGTTTAAAGCAGAAGATTTTTCATTTACCATTACCAACCAATGGGGAAATAAAGTATTCGAAACCAAATCGTTACAAGAAATGGAGAGTATAGGATGGACTGGAGAAAACAAACGAACTAATCGTAGAGAAACTACCGGTCAATATTTTTATTACATTCAGGCGGTTGCTAAAGATAATACCCCATATTCTAAAGCAGGTACAATATGGATAATAGATTAATTATGAGAAAAATACTTTTTATATTTGCTTTAATTCTATACATAAGCAGCCTACAAGCTCAAGACCCTGGCTTTTCGCAATATTATGCAGCTCCCTTATACTTAAATCCTGCATATGCTGGCGATAAACAAGATTTAAATATATCAATTAACAGTAGAACTTTTACAAATTCAGATATTGCAAACTACAATTTAATGCAAATATCATCAATAATTCCTATTGAAACACCCTTTTTATATAAAACAAACACTGCACCCGATCACTTTAGCGGTGGAGGCATTTCAATATACCGCGAATCTACCGGAGCACAAGGAGAATTAAATACATTGGGATTTTTAGGAACCTTAGCTCATAGTATACAAGTAGACCGACAACATTATATAGCATTTGGTCTACAAGGAGGTGCCATATACAAAAAACAAGGTGACAATTTTCAATGGGGTTCACAATATTCTGAAAATTTCGGGTACGACCCTTCTATTATTCCGTCGGTTGAAGGATTAGCTAATTTATACACATTATTTCCTACATTTAGTGTTGGAGCTATGTACTTTTACAACTCAGGGGTTTTAGAAGATTATTTCAAAAAACACGATTTTGATGCCTATGCAGGTTTTGCGGCATATAATGTAAATAGACCAAATCAATCTTTTTTTGAAGAAACAGATGCCCGCTTGCCAATACATTATAAAATAAATGCAGGATTAAAATACCATGCTACCAAACAATTTGCATTATTCCCTACTATATTATATTCCAGTCAGAATTTAAATCATCAATTGAATGTGGGAATGTATGCCAATGTACGTACCGTAAAAACTATAGAAGCAAAAAAAAATGTAGTAAATATTATTGCGGGAGTGTGGTATCGTGTTGGTGATTCGTATATTTCTACAATAGGGTTTACCTGGTACGATTTTAAATTTGCATTAAGTTACGATTTTAATGCATCCAATTTAGAATACAACAATCGTGGCAAAGGGGCAACTGAAGTATCAATGAAATATTCTATCCAAAATAAAAAACGTGGCGATAGGTATTCTCGAGGTTTGATGTATCCATCGTTTTAATCATTTATCCTATCATATTTTTCTCTGATTGTTACCAATTTTACACGGTAGCAGCATAATTTTTTGTACATTTGTATCATAATATAGAAATTATGAATCAAATAAAATATATATACCTTTTTTTATTTTATACTATTGGATTTCAAACGATTACTATCGCTCAAGATACTATTTCAGTAACCGATAGCATTACTTCAATCAATATTGTAAAATCCGAAACCGCTCATACGTTTACCGACAGTTTAATTATAATAGGGAAAACATATTTAGGATTACCATACCGTACAACAACTAGAGCTCCTTGGCCACTTGATTGCAGCGGGTATGTTTCTATGTTGTTTGGCAATTTTGGTGTTTCGTTGCCTCGTTCAAGCGGAGCAATTGCCAATGTTACACAAACTATTTCGATGAAAGAAGCAAAACCCGGTGATTTAATATTTTTTAAAGGCAGAGATGCACGAAAAAACCGTGTAGGACATGTGGCATTAATTATTGAAGTATCTGAAAATAGTTTGAAAATGATGCACAGCACCGTTCACAAAGGAATAATTATAGAAACCTACCCCGATCCATACTATTACACGCGTAGATTTGTGAAGATTGGAAGAGTGGTGTTGTAATTTTTCACAAAAAAATTCTGTAAAAAAAATACTCAAATATACCCCACATCCCTTATAGTGTAAGGAATACACCAAATAAAAAATTTACATTTTTTTTGAAATTTTATTTTGCTGATTATCAGTTTAATTGCTCAAATATTCAAAAAAATTTTAAATTCTTAGAAAAATTTCATGCAACCTTTTTAAAAAAACTTGGTCTTGTGAGTGCATTCACAAAGGTGTGTGTAGTATAATTTGAAATTTTTTAGTTTTTTTAATATGAAACGATTAGTAGTAATGATGTGTGTAGTTGGTTTAAGTTTCGTACTACACGCTCAAAATTTAACAATTTCGGGTGGTTCTGAGCACTCGGTAATGATTTGTGGTAAAGGTTTAGTGTATGCCTGGGGTAATAATAAAGATGCCACAAAAGGATACAACAACCTTTTAGGATTAAAAGATGCAGCACAAGCTTCTGCAGCGTTTGTAACCAAACCTACGGAGGTTCAATTGCCGGTAGGTGTAACATTCAAACAAGTAGATGCCGGCTCAGGAGCGTTTAACATTGCACTTGCATGTAACAATGTAGTGTATATGTGGGGAGCAAATGAGTCAAAACAATTGGGGCAAGGTAACGCTTCTACTGTAACACATTTATCAGTACCTACCCCGGTAGTAAAAGGTGCAACATCTGGTAGTACTGCTACCGGCATGAGTGCCTATTTAGGAAATGTTACCTATGTATCTGCTTCTACCACTTCAGCCTATGCGATAATGAGCGATAAACGGGTAGTTGCTTGGGGTTCTAATTCATATAAACAATTAGGGAATCCTGCTGTAACAGCAACAACATGGGGTGAACCTACCTATATGAAAATGAAAGCAACTGCAACATCTCCTGTGGTTGATATAACAAACGTAATTTTTCTTGATGCAGGTGATGAACAAGTTTTAGCACTTGTAGATGATGGGGTAATAGGTGATGGAGTAGGTACTGTATATTCGTGTGGAGGAAGCGCATATAATGCTGCCGATTTAGTATTAGGTCGTCCTGCTACCAACACCGATGTATTTATGCCAGTTCTCAAACAAGATGGCACACCTCTTTCAAATATAAAAATGGTATCTGCTGGTGACTCGCATGGTATTGCGGTAGATGCTACTACCGGATATGTGTGGAGTTGGGGTAACGATGGATGGGGTTGTTTAACCGGTACTACATTCCCTAATCCGAGTACACAAGGTAATCGAGCAAGTCGTGTGGTATCAGGCGAATACAAAACGATAAGTGGATTAGATTATTTAACCAATGTAAAACAAGTTGGTGGTGGTCGCGGTTTTGCTGTAGCGGTAACCAACGATGGGTATGTTCTCTCGTGGGGAAACAATGCAGTTGATGCTGGTTATTTAGGTTCAGGGACGGCTGCAGGTAATTCATGTACTACCGGACCACAATTTGTTCGATATTCAACTGCAGGTAATCCAATTGTAAATGATGGTGTTTCGGTATCAGATGGAGATACTTGGGGATTTTTTATTAATAAAAATAATCAATACTATGCATGGGGACAAAATAATAGAGGTCAATTAGGTGACAATTCGGTAACAACTCGAAATTATGCAGTGCCTATTACAAGCAACATTCCATGCGATATTCCTAATCCTTGCCCAAAAGCAGACATGCCTCCGTATTATAATGTATGTCCGGGGCAACCGTTTGGATTATATGCAGGTTTTGCTCCACCTACGGGTAAAAATGCAATGTATCAATTTAAATGGTTTTTTGGCACTAGCATGACTGGCCCTTGGACACCTATTACAGGTACTACACACACAATTACCGTGAGTGATATTGGGTGGTACAAAGTTGAAATTAATTATTTAGGTACCGATATTCCCTGCGATGCCTGCCAAACTTCTGTTGACGTGGTAGAATTACGTGCCATTGAGGCAAACTTTTATGACCCGATTGAAGATGGTGACACCTTATTTTATTGTGGAAATTATGCCGATGTAAATATTTATCAAAAAATTGCATCGCCAACCGATGAATATAAATGGTATCCTACTCTTACTTCAACCACAGAATTAGGTAGTTCAATTGGTACTGCTACCACTACATTAAACAAAACAGGCTTTACCGATGTAATAGCTGCCGATTCAATCTATAGAGTATGGGTAGAAGATGTTTCATCGTTTTTGGTAACTGCAGCTCGTGAAACAGGTAGTTTTTCGGGTGCATTTGTCAACAAAGAAAGTTATGGTGTTGACAAAGACGGTTCTAAAATTACTTTTACACTTACTAGTACCGTAACTCTTAAAAAAGTTAAATTCCGTCAACAAGCATGGGGTGCATCTGTTATAGACATTATTATATCGGGTGGTACACTTGCAACTCCGGTAAATGTTACTACCGGTGACAATCCTCCGGGAATAGGTGGAGCATGGGTTACCGTTACTGCCGATTTTAATAATTTGCAATTAGGTCCTGGTACATATACACTTAGCAATAATAAATCTATGGAATTGTGGAACGGCGATAATACAACTGTAATTTTCCCTGCTGCATTCGATAGATATGGTGTGGTAGACCCATCGGGACAGGGTTTCTTTATTAACAATGGAAAAGTTGTTGGTATATACGGAAAACCAAATGCATATCCGGGTTGGTTCGACTTTGAATTCGAATCAGGTTCTAACTATCCTTGCGGTAGAGTTCCCGTATTAGTATTCAAAAAATGTCCTCCATGTAAAGAACCACTTGATATAACTATAAGCAGCACCGACACTGATAACTATCTTTGTCCGGCAGGCTCTACAACACTTACTACCACTCCAAATCAAGCAAACTCAACAGATTTCGATTTTGAATGGTTCAAAGGTACAGTAACAAGTACTTCTATAACATCGGCAACTTCAACCGGTGCTCCGGTTACCGGCAACAAAGGAACATTGTTAGTAAATAGTGGAAATGAAGGCACATATTATGTTCGCGTAAAAGATAAAGCAAATCCAACTTCGGCAGCTTGTTTCAAAGAAGCTTCAATTGTTATTCGCGATGCGGTAAAACCAACATACACAATTACGGGTGGTGGAACGTTCTGCGATGGTGAACCTATAGCTCCTATTATGGTAAATTTTACCGCTGGTGTTGAACCGTATTCAATTACTTCGACCGGCCCGGGTGCAGGCGTTAAACCAGGATTAACAGGTCTTTCATATAATTTAGGAACTACTGCCGGAACATATGCTCTTTCGGCTATTTCTGACCTCTATTGTACCGGCGATGTTGTAGCTGCTCAAACCAAAACTATAACGATTAATCCTATTCCCGAAGCAACTATTACTGCAAATAAAGTATCATATTGTGGGGCTACCAGTGATGTAACGCTTACCGTAACTCCTAAAACAGGTATAAACCTTACCGGAGCTACTTATAAATGGTATCGCGGAGCTTCGCAAATAGCAGCTGCTACCGGAAGTTCTCTTACTACGGGTGTTACAACAGGTAGCTATACCGTAGAAATTTCACTTAATAATTGCACCTACACTACTCCTGCAGTAGTTATTACAGGCTACGACCGTCCGGAATATACTATAACCGGAAATGGATCATACTGCCCTGAATCTACCAGCAAAACGCCGGTAGTTATTACCTTTACCAAAGGAACTGCTCCTTTTACCTTTGACGAAGCAGTTACCGGAACAGGTTTAACAAGTGCTACAACTACATATACTATTACTAACCCTGCTGCAGGAACTTATATTCCAAGCAATATTGTTGATGCAAACGGTTGTACCGGAATTGCAAATACGGCAAGTGTTACAGTAACCGATTTAACAACACCAAACTTAAGTATTGCAGCATTACCAAATTCATGCGATGGTATAGTTTCTACCGTAAATATAGCTACCTATGTTACTGCGGCTCCTGGAACTGTGGCATATACGACCGACAAAGGAACTATAAACGCTTCGGGAGTACTTACCCTTGCCGGTGCAGGTTTATATACCGTAAGTGTAGAACTTACCGGTTCGGTAGCTCCAGGTTGTAAAAATACCAAAACAGCAACACTTAATGTATGGGAAAATCCAACAGTAAGTATTAGTCCCGACCCTGCAGAGGCATGTGTTGGCACTGCTATAGCTATGAAATCAAATCCTACCGGCGGTTCGGGTACTTACACCTCATTTGCATGGACTGGAACAGGAAGCTCATATTTAAGTGGAACAACAATTGAAAATCCTACATTAACAGGAACAACAGCAGGTTCATATGCTCTAAGTGTAGAGGTAACAGATAACAGAGGCTGTAAAGGTTCTGACAATTCTGCGTCGGTTATAATTAACCCTATCCCAACTGTTACTCTTGCAACTCCCGACAATACGCATTGTGTATCGGAAACTACTCCGCAAGTAATTACTGCAACCATAAGCCCTGCTACCACTGTAGGAACAGGAACATGGAGTGCAAATGCTACAAAAACAAGCGAAACTACTGCTACATTTACACCAAGTGCTGCCGGTGCTACTGCTTCGCCTTATACTATTACCTATAATTTCACAAGCGACAAAGGTTGTGCTGCTACAGCGGTAACACAACAAATGATAGTATATCCATTACCTTCGGTTACCATTACTCGTAGTCGCCAACATGCGTGCGAAAGTGGCAACAACAGTAGCGTAATTACATTTACTACAACCGGAACAAGTGGTGGCACTTCGGTGTTCTCTTCGCCTACAGCTACAGTGAATGCATCTACCGGTTCGTTAGACCCAACCGCTGCAGCAAATAAACCTATTCTCCCTGCTACGGTTATTTCTCATACCATAGAACTTGACTATACCGATGGCAATAATTGTAAAGCAAAAGCTTCTACAACTGTTGATGTTCACGCTTTACCTACCGTAAGTTTTGGAGCAAATCCTACTACAAAATGTGTGTACGATGCTCCTTTTACACTCAATGTAAGCCCTACAGCCGTAGCTCCTGCTACCGGTGTGTTTGGTGGTTCGGTTAGCTCTGCTACCTTTACCCCGGCTACAGCT
>MWCJ01000066.1 GCA_002069975.1 Bacteroidetes bacterium ADurb.Bin217
AGTAGTATTGAATAATGCTTCAATTCCGGTACAATCTACTGCAATTGCAACTGCAACTGTAAATCCGGCAAATGCCGGAGATAAAACTGTAACATGGTCGAGTTCAAATATTGCCGTTGCTACAGTTAGTGCTTCAGGTGTAGTAACTGCTGTTGCTCCCGGAACTGCAAATATTATTGCTACGAGTGTAGCTGCTCCTACTGTAAGTGGAAGTGCTACTGTTACTGTTACTGCAATTCTTCCAACAGCAATTTCGGTACAAGCACCTACAAGTATGACCGTAGGAAATACTGCTACGGCAACTGCAACAGTAACTCCTGCAAATGCTACGAATTCGTCTGTTACATGGACTAGTTCAAATGATGCAATTGCAACAGTAACTCCTAATGGTGTTATTACCGCTGTTGCTGCCGGAACAGTTACTATTACTGCAACAAGTGTTAGTGCTCCTACTGTAAGTGGAACTGCAACTATTGTAATTAGCAACAATGTGGTAGTTCCTACTGCAATTACAATAATACCTGCTACTGCAGTATCGGTAGAACCTGGTCAAACAGTAGTTTTAAGTTTATCGTTTACTCCTGCAAATACTACAGAACAAGCTGTTACTTGGGTAAGTTCCGATAATGCTATTGCAACGGTAAGTGCAAGCGGTGTAGTAACCGGTGTAGCTCCCGGTATAGTAACTATTACTGTTACTAGTTCTTCGGCACCTA
Organism: Bacteroidetes bacterium ADurb.Bin217; assembly: GCA_002069975.1. GTDB lineage: Bacteria > Bacteroidota > Bacteroidia > Bacteroidales > UBA1715 > MWCJ01. The sequence goes on from MWCJ01000066.1 coordinate 717, forward strand.
CAGTTAGTACTACCAAACAAGTTACTGTTACTGCTATTCTTCCAACAGCTATTACTATATTACCAAGTACCCCTATTTCTATTTCGGTAGGTGAAACAACAACACTTACTGCCGAAATCACACCGGCATCGGCTACAAATAAAAATGTAACATGGACTACTTCGAATACAGCTATAGCAACAGTAAGTGCCAGCGGTGTAGTAACAGGTGTATCTGAAGGTACAGTAACTATTACCGCTACGAGTGTTTCAGCTCCTGCAGTTAGTTCTACAAAACAAATACAAATAAATGCTGTATTGCCATCGGCTATTACAGTAACATTAAGTCCAAATTCATTGTCAGTTGGTGGTACATCTACAGCATCGGCTGATGTTAGTCCGGCAAATGCAGGTAATAAATCAGTTACATGGACGAGTTCTAATGTAAATGTAGCAACAGTAAATGCAAATGGTGTGGTAACTGCAATTGGTCAAGGTACTGCAACTATTACAGCAACGAGTGTAGCTGCTCCTACAGTTACAGGTTCGGCTTCGTTAACAGTTTCATCTGTATTACCTTCAAGTATTACTGTAACACTTACATCTTCAGTTCTTTCTGTAGGTGGTTCAACTACAGCAACTGCTACGGTAAATCCTTCGAATGCCGGCGATAAATCAGTTACATGGACGAGTTCAAATACTTCTGTAGCAACTATAAATGCTAACGGACAAATTACAGCTATTGGTGCAGGTACGGCAATAATTACAGCAACCAGTGTGGCTGCTCCTGCAATAAACGGAACTGCAACTATTACGGTAAATACAGTATTACCTACAGGTATTACTGTAACAATTACTCCAAATTCATTAGCTGTTGGCGGAACTGCAACAGCTACAGCGGAAGTTCTTCCGTCGAATGCCGGTGATAAATCGGTAACATGGACGAGTTCTAATACTGCTATTGCAACCGTAAATGCAAGTGGTGTGGTAACAGCAGTAGCTCCGGGTACTGCATTAATTACTGCAACAAGTGTTGCTGCAGGAGGAGTGAGCGGTACTGCAAGTATTACAGTTTCATCTATTGTGCCTACAAGTATAGTTGTAACGCTTAGTCCGGTATCAATTTCAATTGGAGCTACTTCACAAGCTACCGCAACAGTTAGTCCGGCAAATGCTGGCGATAAATCGGTAACATGGACGAGTTCTAATACTGCTGTTGCGTCGGTAAATGCAAATGGTGTAGTAACAGCAATAGCTTCGGGTACTGCTATAATAACTGCAACAAGTGTAGCTGCTCCTACGGTAAGTGGCAGTGCTACTATTACAGTAAGCAACGTTGCGGTTACAAGCATAGTAGCTAATCCTACTTCAGCCATAATAGAGATTGGTCAAACTCGTACTATTGCAATAACTGTTGAGCCTTCGAATGCTACAGTAAAAACTGTTACGTTTGCTTCATCAAATTCAAATATTGCTTCAGTAAATCCTAACGGTGTTGTAACAGCTGTTACCAAAGGTTCTGCTATTATTACAATTACTTCTACAGCCAATCCTAATGTGAGTACCGCTGTAATTATAGAATGTGTTAGTAAATCAGCATTGTATTCAGCAATCAATTCTGCTCAATCAATACATAATGCTGCATTAGAAGGTACTGCAAATGGGTATTATCCTGTTGGTTCTAAAGCTACGTTACAATCGGCTATAAATGCAGCAAATGATGTGTATACCAGTGCAAGTTCTACACAAGCTCAAATAGACCAAGCACAAGCAAATTTGCAAAATGCTGTGAGTACATTCCAACAATCGGTAATTGTTGTTAATAAAGCCGAACTTTCTAATCTAATTACTCAGGCTCAAACTACACATAATTTAGCTATAGAGGGCACCGCAGTTGGACAATATCCTAGTGGATCTAAAGCAACCTTACAATCGGCAATAAATGCTGCTATTACAGTAAACAATAATACAATAGCAAGCCAAGCAGATGTAAATGCTGCAAAAGCAACTTTACAGTCAGCTCTCGATGCATTTACTAATTCGGTAAATGTGTTAGGACCTGTAGATAAATCTCAATTGCAAGCATCAATTAATCAAGCACAAACATTGTATACTAATTCTACCGAAGGTTTGGCAGAAGGTCAGTATCCAAGTGGTTCTAAAAATATATTGATGAATGCTATTTCTACAGCAAATGCAGTAAACAACAATGCTTCGGCAACGCAAACACAAGTAAATACTGCTAATACAAACTTGCAAACTGCAATTGCCGAATTCCAAGCTAAAGTAGTTCATGTAGACAAAACGGCATTAGTAAATCAAATAGCATCGGCTCAAGCGGTATATAATGTTTCACAAGAAGGTACATTGAATGGTCAGTATCCGGTGGGTTCTAAAGCTAATTTAATGCAAGCTATTACTGTTGCACAAGGGGTAAATACAAATACACTTGCAACACAAACTCAAGTAGATCAAGCTGAAACATCGTTGCTCAATGCTCTTAATACATTCTTATCGTTACAAATAAATATTGTATTAGATAAAGCGCCGTTGCAATCTAAAATTAGTCAAGCTACATCTTCATTAGCTAAAGCCGATAATAATACCGGTTCTAATCCTGGACAATATCCGCAAGCTGCTGTTAACGATTTACTCATAGCTCGTGCAGCTGCCGAAAATGTGTTAGCTACAGCAACTACTCAAAATCAATTAAATTCAGCAGAAATAACTTTACAAGCAGCGATTATTGAATTCGAAAATTCTGTGAATCCAATAGTTGTAGATAAATCAGAATTAGAAGCATTAATTGCCGAAGCTGATGTATTGTTTGAAACTACTGTAATTGGAACTAATCCGGGTGAATATGGACAGTTAGAATACTTTAATTTGTACAATGTTACCAATTCTTCGCGAGTGGCTCTTAATGATAATACTAAAACACAAAATCAAATTAATGATCAAGTTGCATTATTAGAAGCTGCTATTACTGCATACAAAGATTCTATGACTCCTACTTCTATTGATGTTGTAAATAATGTTACAGTTCAAGCATGGCCAAATCCATGTACCGAACAAATTCATATTGCTGCGTCTGCTGATATTGTATCGGTTGAATTAGTTTCTGTTGCAGGTAAAACTCAATTTGTTGCACCGTCGGTACATGCTGATAAAGCTACTATTGATGTAAGTAAACTTGCAAATGGTTTATATGTAATTACCGTAGAATTAATCGATGGTTCAACTAAAACTATGCAGGTTGTAAAACAATAAATCTTATGAGGGTACCCCGTAACCCATAGATTATATGCACGTAAAAAGCCTCTGAATTACCTTCAGAGGCTTTTTTTATTTGAATCCTTATTATTTTTTAGGTATACATAAAAACCATATGCGACTTTTCGACATTCTGACAAACAAACAGTAAAAGACAATTTTGTGACATTCTAAAAATTAACATTTACAAATAGAACATTTGTAATTTTGAATGCTCTTATTTATTCTATTTTCTTAGTTCGTTTTGAACCACAGTAAATGCAAATTTTTTATACATAGCTTTCAAATGCTCCAAAGCTATATATTTATTGTAGTTAAAGCACATTCGAGCATTACTATTGTCCATTAAGCAAAAATCTACTATTTTATTTATTTTTTTGAGCAATAAATAAAAAGTCAAATTCAATATCAGAAAATGGAGGAAATATTTGTTCGCTATTTCCATTTTCATCAGTTGTAAACGAATTAATACAATTTTTCATTTTCTCCATATTTTTTTGATTTTCTTTGGTAGAATACCATGTAATTTTATATGTTGCATTGGGGGGCAACTGAGTAAAGGTAACAAATGTGTGTAACGAATTATTTGTATTCTTCCAATCTATTGCAATTGGTTTTGTTGGTATATCATCATCTGAAGGCCATACTGTTGAATCACCTGTATGATTTGCCCAATACTGAGATCGGTTATGTGTCCAGCCTATAATAGTGTTTTTTGAAGAATCAATTAATGCAAATTGTTCTATAAGAGAATGCTCTAAGTCGTATTCTTTAAAATTATACATATTTTTATTTGTGTATTCGGGGTACCGTTGTGGTTCGAATTGTAATGTGTTAAAATTAGTTATTGTAAGTGAATCAAGAATCGAAATAAATTCATCTAAATAAGAATGATACCAAATACATGTCTGTTCCACAGGGGCATTTTTAGGTAAATATACATCCCAATAATACTGTATTGCACTGCCGGCACCTCCAGAAAAAGTTGTAGAAAATAATCTGTTTTTATAGAGTAACGGACTTATTTTATCGTATGTTCCATACGAATGGTGTCCTCCGGTTTCATCTATTATTATAGGTTTGTTAAATGTTTTCCAATCTGTTTTTACCCGTCCATATAAATTCAAAATATCATGATTTCTAAAATTTCCGTAGTAATGAATAGTAACTACGTCTATATTATCTAAAGCAAACACATAGGGTTTCATGTCAAATCCCGCATAATTTGAAGTCAGCATTATCGGATATTGTAATGTGTTGGTAATATAATCGGCCATTTCTGATGTCCATGAAAAAATTGTTGTTCGTAGTAATTTTTCTGAATTATATGATATTTGGTCTATTTCGTTAATAATTTGATATGTACTAAATGCCGGACTATATCCCCAACGTGAAAAGATATAGCGAATGCGGTGTTTATAATACATACGAGCCTCGGCAGAATTGAATACATCGAGAGGTGTGGAAACATCGGAAATATGTTTGTATGGGTTAAATTGCCATCCCATGAGATACGGACCAAACGAATCGCCTATGATTTCTAAATACATACCATGGGTTTCGGCAAATTCTATAATGCTGTCAAATTCTTGCATAAATGCTTGACGATTAGTGAAATTAGATAAAACATCAAATTCCGGCGCAGATGTATAGCTGCCAATTAATGCTACTCGAATAAAATTGCAACGTGCTTTTGCTGCTTTTTCAAAATATGCAGCATACTCTTTAAAGTGCAAAACAGAATATTTCTTGAACAGAGGTGAATTGGGCGGAACAACTTTAGGGTGAGGAATGTTGAGCCCATGCATTACAAATGTTTTATTTGTATGAGAATATTCAAAGTATCGATTGTTTTTTGTTTTTTGTAAATATCCGCGAGCCAAACTGTCTGGAGTACAAGTAAATTCTATAGGTTTGTAGGTATATATTAGTCCATATTTTTCTGATTCTACCCGAACATGTGCGTTCCAATTTCCTGTTATATTTGTGGAAAATCGTACAAGAAATGTTGCCGAATCTTTTGGAACCCAATATGAGGTGTCTGATGAATATTCAAATTGTTGATAATAGAATCCATACCGTATAATTTCTTGTCCGCTTTCGTGAACAAATCGTACAGAAACATCAATATCATTTGGATTATAAGGATTTATTCCTGAGTAGTTAGAAAGAACATAATCGGGAGTGTGAGCCATTGAGTCGTTTATAAACAACGAAATAGCATTGCGAATACTATCATGTAACGGAATGAGATATTCAAACTTTTCGTATTGCTTTATACTGTCTGTATAGGTTGATTGAGTTGGTATATAGAGCTGAGTATACGAAATGGTTTGTGCCATTACGCTTCCCCCAAAGAAACTAATGAATAGTAAGCCAAGTAAATATTTCATACAATTAAATTTTTACAAAAATACACATCATTTATTTAACGGCAAGCTTGACGTAATTTTTGAGTTCAGACCGCTTAAAGTTAGTTGCCGATATAGAAATCAATATAGCCCAATTTCGATTTCATCTCATTGTTCTTTTTGATTTCTATATCGGCATTGAGCATTGTAAATTTTTAAAAAAGACAATAACTATAAGATTCGATTGATAAACACGCAATCATATTGGAATATTATAAGAAACTGTTTACGTTTCATTATTTTATTAATTTTTGTTACTTTGAGTTTCATATTTCATAAAAAATTCCTCAAATAGAACAACTATTCTTGTCAATTTTTATTCATCTGAAGCTCAAAACCTTCAAAAATTTTAATCAAAAACAAAATCTAAACAGTATCTAAGTGTTTATCCCAAATTACACCAATTTTATTGTGTTGAACTTACATAATTACATCGAGTTGACGTTATTTATGTCAATGTGCTTATTGGAATAATGTTGGTTTATGCTTTTCGCACAGCCTATTTTTTATATTCTTAAAATCTGACATTTTTAGGTAAGGTGTTTGGTTTTACTTTTATAATTGTATTCAAATTAGGGATTAATTATTTAAATTGCATTGGCAAATTGTTCTGTGCAATAAGCAAAATTTATTTTTTATTATGATGAAAAAAATACAACTTACAAAAATTGAACTTGATGCTCAAGGAACACATTTAGTTGCCAATTGTACTATTGAATCGAACCATGTAGATGCCTTGCTTATAATAGATACAGGAGCTTCAAAATCTGTTTTTGATTCATCATATTTACAACAAGACGATTTTGTTTACATAGAAACGGAAACATTGGAGTCGTCGCAACTTACCGAAATGGTAAGTGGTTCAATTATTCAAATTACATCGTTGTGTATTGGTGGAATAGTTTTTAATAATTTTGAAGCATTGGCAATGTCGCTCAATCATGTAAATTCTTTATATTCTCGTTTTGCCTCAAAACCCATTGTAGGACTTATTGGTGGAGATTTTTTGAACAAACATGCTGCTTCAATTTCCTATAAAACAATGATGCTTACAATCTATTAATCTCTGATCGCAATTCCTATTGCGTAATTTGGGTTCATTTGAAGCTCAAAATCTCAAAAGTTTTAATTAAAAAAACAAAATCTAAACAGTTTCTATGAGGGAAAATAGGTATTTTTTAAGGTGCTCAGAAATATTCAATTATAAGTTGTTACGTCAATTGGAACCACAAAGTTGTTCTGAATTTTAATTGACGATATTGAACCAGTACGACTTTTTAAACCTTTTGTAATACTTCTATTACATCATTTCGTTGAATAGGTTTAGTTAAATAATCATGACAACCCGAATTAAATGCTTCATCTTTGTCTTCTTCAGAAGTATAAGCAGTTTGTGCAATTATATAAATATGCGGATATTGTAATCGAATAGTTTTTGCTAATTCAAGACCCGAAATTCCCGGAAGGCGAATATCAAGAAAAATTACATCAATGTGATTGGTTTGTAATTGTTCTATAGCCTCGGTGCCGTCTTTTGCCACTTTTACTGTTTTAACTAATGGAGTAAGTATATTTTTTAAAAATTCGGCATTGTGTTCTTCATCTTCTATAACTAATGTTGAATATGTTTTAAATAATTCGGTTGTTTTTGTTTTTTGTCGAGGTTTTTCTATGTTTTCTTTGGGTTCGGCGTATGGAAATGTAATAAAAAAAGCTGTTCCTTTGTGTACTTCGGACGAAACGTGTATGGTGCCTTGTAAATGGTCGAGTAATCCTTTTACAATGCTTAACCCTAATCCGGTACCCAATTGAGCTTTACCGCTATTATGAACTTGAGTAAACTTATTAAATATATGCTTTAGGTTTTCTTTTGAAATCCCTATGCCTGTGTCAACTATCATGATGTCCAGATACGTTTTTTTATCGCTTACGGTAATGGTTACTGAACCTTCATTTGTAAATTTTATAGCATTATGAATTAAATTGGTGAATATCTGTTTTAATTTAATAGCATCTACAATAATCTGTTTTTCAAGTAATTCTTGGTTGATTACAAATTTTATGTCTATTGCAGTTTTGTCTAATCGTTTTTTTATTTCGGTAAAATTTTCGATTAATTCATTTTGAATTGTTTCAATAGTGGTGTTTGACAGATACAATGAAATCTGACCTGATTCAATTTTTGCTATATGCAATACATCATTTATCATAAGCAACAAGTCTTCGCCACGGTCTTGAATAATATTACAGAATTTTTCGAGAGTTGCTTTATCGTCAAAATAATCGGGCAATAGTTGCGAAAAGCCCATAATTGCATTAAGAGGTGTGCGAATTTCATGACTCATGTTTTGTAAAAAGGCTGTTTTAAGTCTATCACTTTCTTCCGCTATTTGTTTTGCTTTCATGAGTTCAATATTCTGAAGTTTTATTTCTTCAGTTTGTTTCAAAATTTGCAGTTCTGCCATTTTACGTTCATGAATATCGCTTGCAAAACAAAAATATTCGGTTTCAGTAACTTTTACACCATGTATTTCAATCCAAATTTTATTTCCAGTTTTACATGTTATTAATGCTTCTTTAAATAGTCGTCCTTTAGTTTTTAGTTCTTCAAAACTAACAAAACCGGCATCTAAAACGTCTTGTTGAATGAGTTGCGTAATATTCATTTTTAATAATTCTTTTTTACTATAGCCGGAAATATCCGAAGTAGAATCATTAACCATTACAAAATCGCCTTTTTTGTTTATAATAAAAACAGCAATAGGTGAATTGTCTATATATGTTTTAAATTTGGTTTCTGTTTTTTTTATTGCATCTTGTTTTTCAATAATTTGTAATGCAGTACTTTGTACTTTCCGTCTAAACAGAATTACAATATAAATAATACTCGCAGATAATACGAATACAATTCCAATCATCCAAAATATCCAACCGGGTATACCTGAATTTTCGGCATAAAACGAATCATATATCCACTTTTGACGTGCAGTAAAATATATTGATTGTTCGTTGTGTCTCCATTGTGTAAGATATGAATCTATTAGATGAATAATTTCTTTATGTTTTTTTGTTCCAATTACATAAACATTAAACGGATTAAATACTATATCGGTTGGTCGAAGAGTGAAGTCTTCTTGTTTCATTGCTCCAAAAATATTGGTAACCAAGCCGGCATCGACTTGTGACGTGCGAACTTTTTGAAATATTTCGTCATATGAATTGCAATATTGTATTTGATAATGTATGCCAAATTTTGATAATACTTCTATTACGTTCATGGTAGCAACATCGTGTGGTAAACAAGCAATTGTTTTGTTTGAAACGTCTTGTATTGTGTTAATAGAAGAATTTTGTGTTACATATAATTCTCCCCAAATTGTTGTTAAATGTTGTTTCGAATACAACGCTGTTTTTGCAATACTTGTATCATATTCTATGTTGGGTACAATATCTATTACTCCCAATTGCAGCAACTCTATACATTCTTTTCGAGAGCAATGTTTATATATAAAATGAATGTTTTCTTGTTGTTCAATTTCACGAAAAGCTTCGTTGTAATATCCATCGATTTCGCCTTTTTCGTTTTTAAATAAAGAAGGGTAATAATCAAATACTCCAACTTTTATGGTTGTAGGATTGGCATGAGAATTCAAGCTACTCGCTACATAGACACAAAGTAATAATATGTATATATAAATACCTCTCATTGAGTAGGTTGTACATTTATTTTACCAATAATTTAATGAGCGTAGTGTCAATATAAGTCGGTTTACGATTTTCATTATCATAAGTTACGATTCCAAAATGTCCTTTATAATCCCAACTTGAATATGAAATATTGTTTTGTCTGAATACATCTGTAATATCTTGAAAATAGCGTAACCGCATATCTCTTGGTATATTTGGCAAACAACCAAATTCGCTACAGTAGAGTTGAAGTCCATATTCTTTGGCTTTATCTATAGCGGGTTGTAATATTTCTTGTAATTTTTGTTTATCAAAATATTCCAAACTTTTTTCTTCGTGAATTCGCGAGACTAAAGGAGCGTTGGTAGTGTCTACATAGGTTTTGTAATCTTCGGGAGTTATAGGATATCCGGGATATTGTACCGGTCCTTTGTAAAATTTGGCAGCCGACCAAAATGCTTGATAATGCGTTACAAAATACGGGTGATATGTATGAACGGTAAGAATTATGTTTTTATCATTTTTTGGTACTCGCAAATACGGAAACGTATGAGGCTTTTGCCAACGATTGGAACCAAGCATAATTACACGGTCTGGTTCGAGCGAACGGATTTTAGCAATCATACGTTCTACCAATTTGTTCCACATTTCATGTTCGGGAGCTACGGGCTCGTTCATGCATTCGTAGGCAACCATAGCATTGGAATAGGTATGTAACCGATTTGATATAGAATCCCATACATTTAGTACGTGATTCTGTGCAAGGGTATCGGTCCACAAAGTCATAGCACCTTCGTTGTTGCGCGAATTAAAGTGGTGCGAACGTAAAATATGCAAATCTACAATTACTCGCATATCACGTTTTATACACCAATCAATAGCATTTGTAACCGATGTAAATGCATTATCGACACAATTACCTTGTTCATCAAACAATACCTCTTCGTCTAAAGGTAAGCGTATATGATCGTAGCCCATAGAGTGTAGAAACTCAACATCGTGTTCGGTAAAAAAACTTGTGCGATGCACCCAACTTCCCGTTTGCGACAACCAATGACTAATATTCACGCCACGATGCAATTCAAAACCACTTGGATTTTGAATATATTGTGGAAATTGCACTTCTTTTTTAGAGCTTTGACCACAACTTGTAGCAATGATTATTAAAATTGAAAGAAGAAAAAAAATGTGTTTCATGAGAAGAAATTTATATTAAAAAAGAAATTTATTTCTAAACGAGTTACAATACCGCTTACTACATAGATATATATGAACTCTTCCAAATGCTTTTTGCTATTTTAGCCATTCTACCTTGTCTTAATGAAATTTCTTTTGGAGTAAATATCTCATAATTACAATATTCATTACATAATTTATAATTTGAATTTTTATATTTCTCTCGTTTTTCATTAAAAGGCATATTATTATCAAGCTTATTGTTAATACTTGCTTCAAGTAATCCATAATTTCCTATGCGATACATAAAATCTTCTTGAACATCTATTGCAAAAAAATCTTCCCATACACTGCCGGGATTTTCGGGTAAAATATGTTCAATTGTTGCAACGGCTTCTTCGGGTTGAAGATCGGTACTTGCAATTTGATTTTCAATTTTCACTAATATATATTTTACAAGTTCTTTTTTCCTTCTTGTATTAATTGAAATTGTTGAAAAAACTTGTTCGAAATTATCATCTATTACATAAATTCCTTTTAATGCTAACACAGCATCTTTAACTGTAAGGATGCTTTTGGAGTATATATCATTTGCTACTTTACTAAAAATACGCTCGGCTTCATTTGGATTTAAATCACTTATATTATATCGAAAAGTTATAACAGCTAATTCTTTTAAAAGTATTTTAAAAGAATCACGAGGTAAATTTTTTAAAGCACTTATCATTAACGAATAACATGTACTTACATTTAACAAGGTAAGGACTTTCAATGATTTTTTTTCTTCATTATCCCACAATTCATCATTTGGATTGTTAAATGCAGTGTAATACACACTTATTTCCTCTAAATCATTTAGAAATTTAAATGCATTTTCAGCAGAATTAATTTCTCTTTTGATTGCCTTAAAAAGAGTTGGTTGCCGTTCCAATCTATATTTACTATTCCAAAAATGACGAATAAATGTAGTTAAATCGTTTGCTTGTATTGTATTTGTAATATTTTGCCACCTTCTTTCTGCCTCATTCAAATCAATTTCACCTAATTGATGTGTTAATTTAAATAAATAATTTTTAAGCAAATCAGCAGTAGAAAGCTTAACACCTCGTGCATTTAGAGTTTCAAACACCTTAAATGCATCTAAGTCATTATTAACTATAATTTGAGTGAAGACAATTCCATTTCCTACAATCTTTTCTAAAAAGTCTGCTACATTTGCACCGGATTTATTATCTCTAAATTTAATTTCAATTTCATTATAAAAATAATTAAATGCCTTTTGTAATAGACGCTGAGATGGCTTGAGCTTAGATAATGTTGTAGGCTGTCTTAAATTTAATAACCAACTTTTATAATAATCATCATTATTCCTATTTAGTTTTAACTTTGGATCAAGATTCAATTTTGATAAAGAGTAATTGCCAAGATACCTCTCAGTTATTTTTTCATATCTAATAGTATTATCTTCTGTATTAACACCTTCTTGCGCCCACTTTTTCAATACAGCAGTTACAGCTAAAATTAAGATTGATAAAGTTGTAAGTCTTTGCTGCCCATCAATTATCCAAAAAGATTCTTCTCCTTCTTGCAATGGCTGAAGAACTAAATATCCCAAATAATGTGTTTTATCATTTGGTATTTCTGCAATATCATTCCAAAGATCTTCCCAATCATCTTTATCCCAAGAATAATCTCTTTGATAAATTGGAACTTGATATGATTTACCATTTCCAATAATTGTATTTAAAGTAATAAATTGTGACATAATATTTCTTTTTATATTTGATACAAAGGTAAATTATAAATATAATTTTATCACATCTTAAGATTTGATAAATCATTTACAACTTTTAATTGACCAAAACCCCAACCAATTCATTATCAATTTCGCCGTTTGCAAAGCTTTGTTTGTCCCACTGGCGAATTCCAAAATCTCCTTTATAATCCCATGCGGCATATGCAATATTGTGCGATTGAAGTACATCTATCAAGTCGGTATAATACTGTAATCGTTGCGAACGAGTAACCGTAGGCAAACAACCAAATTCGTTGCAATACAATCGTAAACCGGTTTTTTTTGCAAATTCCAAAGCAGGAGCTATTACACCAAGCATAGATTCTTTTGTGAAAACTCTGTTTTCGGCTGCAATTTTTGCAATCAATGAATTGCCATTGGCATCTACAAAATCTTGTAAAAATTTATCGGGTACTGTAGTTCCCGGATACACTACCGGTCCGGTATAACTACCTAATGGCATCCACGGTGCTTTGTAGTGAGTAAATGGTAAGGGGTCGTATGTGTGAAAACTCAATATAATATTGCTGTCGCCACGAGGGATTTCAAATGATTCAAAAAACTTGGGAATTTGCCATAAATTTGGTCCGAATATAAGTGTTCGTGTTGGTTCAAGTTCTCGTAGTACACTATGCCCACGTGCCACCAATTCATTCCAATAGTGATGCTTGGGAGCTACCGGTTCGTTCATAAATTCATAGGCAAGCATATCTTCGCTATAGTGTTTCAATTCTGCCGAAAGTATTCGCCATATTTCCATCATATGGTCTTGTTCTTTTGGGTTTTCCCATAGTGTCATAGCCCCTTCGTTATTGGCATTGTTAAAATGATGCGAACGTAATATGTGCATGTCTACTACCACACGTAAACCACTTGAAATACACCATTGTATACAATGATGCATGTCGGCAAAGGCTTCGGTTTTTTTTGTAAAATCTTCGTACCATAATTGTTCTTCATCTACCGGAAGTCGTACATGGTCAAATCCTGCTTGTTTTATAAACAAGATATCTTGTTGTGTTATAAACTGTGGACGCGGCGACCATCCAAATACTTGCGAAAGCCAATGACTGAGGTTTATACCTTTTTGAATTGAAAACATAGTATTTGTTGTTATGTGTAAAGTTTCACCACGTTGTTAATGGATAAACTTCCCCCTTCCTTTGCTTCGTTCCGCTGCGCTCCACTTCGCA
>MWCJ01000067.1 GCA_002069975.1 Bacteroidetes bacterium ADurb.Bin217
TTAACAACTTCGACTTGAATATCAATAATTTACATGAGTAAAATAACGATTATTGATTTTAGTCGGTTAATAATGTATAAAAATAATTATGGTGTTTATAATGATTCTATTTCTCAAAAATCGAAACAAATAGTAACTGAAGTTATTTCATCAAATAAAAGAATTCCTGTTTCTGGTTTAGTGTCGGTAAATGATTCAATAGTATTTAAAAAAGTAGAAAAAGAGGTGGAATATTTATGCTTAAATTCTAATAAAAGTGATTTTTCATCAATAATAATACCTCCATCCATCGATTCTTTATTGGAGTCAAGGGGGAAAAGATTCGGATTAATTACCGTTACTACAGGATTTACAAGAACTAGAGAGAATTATTCTAAACAAATAGTTAAAGGTCTTACAGTTAGTTTATTTTCATTAGGTATGTACTATCAAACTCCAGTTAAATCAAATTCTACTATATATACAATAATTGTTGATGCACAGCAAAATAATATTGCTTTTTATAGAAAATCATCGTTGCAAGATTATGAACCATTACATAAAGGTATTATTGAAAGCCAAATTGAAGAATTGTTTGATGGCTATTTTTGGAATAGAAGATAAAATTTTAATATAACTTTTTTTACCTATAATAAAATAAAACTTCCCATGAAAGCTAAAATCACATTTTATATTGGGCTTGCAGTTACATTGTTGAGTCTAACACAAATGATTATATTGTTTGAGTATATTCGTTTTTTGGGAATTGCAACCGGCTTATTTTTTATGTTGTGGGGATATAGTATTGGGTGGACAATCAATAGAAACCTTACCATAATTGTTGGACATATAGCTATTACCATTGGTTGTCTTACAATAGCATATGGAATATATCAAATTCCTTTTTTGACACATGCCCCTAGTATTGTCGAAGTGCTCGATTTACCCCTGTTTTGGGGAATTTTTACAACATGGGGTGGCAATTGTATGATAACCCATGGGTATTGCAATTGTGCTATAAAAATGCATGAGAAAAATAATCAAGGTCTAAAACAGAAAAACTGATTTTTATAAGTCAAATTATAGGATAATTTTAAGTTAAAAAACTTCAAAATTCTGTATAGTTAGAATGTTATAAGATACTAAAGCCAGTGTTTTCAAGAAATATATGACAATTTTTCATTATTACGTAATAATTATTTATTTCTAATTGGCACATATATTTTCTCAGTATATACATATATTCCTAATGCTACAAAACCCAAACAATAATATATAGGCAATATACCGGCAATAGCATGAGCATAAATAAGATAAGAACATACAATATTCCCAAAGCCAAATATTAGTATTAGAATTTTTAAAAATCTTGAAATGGTAGAATTATGTATATATTCAATAAAAATTACTATAAATAATGGAGCCGCAACAGCTATTGTACGATCTTGAACTGTAGCCCAAATAAAAAGTGCCGGAATGGTTAAAAGCATTGATGCAATATAGAGTTTATAGGTATGTAAACGATATAACATATATATACACGATACAATAAATAATGCCCAATACATATCAAAACTGTGAAGTATTTGTTGAAAATTTACATAATATCCATTATTGTTTTTAAATTCTTCAATTACATTATATATAGCTGTATGAGTATAGAAATGCGATGATATGTACAGTTGTGAAAGTAAAATAATACAACCCGATATACCTAAGGTTATTATGTTGTTAATTATTAGCTTTTTATTTCTATTTACAATACTGTCGGCTACAATTATTATAACAGCTAATCCGCAACTTTCTTTGCTTAAAATTCCTGCTGAAATTGTTACTATTAGCAACAAAGTTTTTACACTATTATATTTATAATGAGAATACGTATATAAATAGAGAATAAGTACAGTAAAAAATAAGCCTGCAATATCAGTAATTAGTTCAAAACTATGAACAGCAATAGGCTGAATAGTGAAAAGCATATATACCGCTATAGTTCTTTCAAAAATTGAATAATTTAAATTTTTTAAATACAAATTAAAAAAATATCCAGTACCTATAAATAAAAAGATGTTTTGAAGCAACATAATAGTTTCTATAGATACATTGAATAAGTAATTTAGTAATCCGGGAATTACTAATATAATAGGTTTTGTAATTCTCGATTGACTGTCAATAAGGTCGTTATTGCCAAATAAAATTTTCGCAGCATTTACAAAATTATGGGTGTCGGCTATATTGTATCGTAAAAAATCAAAAAGGTAAATGTAAATAACTGCAAATAGGCAAGTTAAAAATAATGGAATTAATTCAATTATTGTATTTTTTGTTTTCAATGTATATCTCTATAGTTATAGGTTACCTTCGTTAAACTCAAAAGCTCAATTTTGACACTGTTACCTGTGGGGTTCAGAAATGTATATAATTATAAAGTAATAGTTACATAGCCTGCATACACCTAACCATTGAGGCAAGCAATTCAGGTTGTTGTTCTATTACAGTACCTATTACGGCAATGTCGGCTCCGGCTGTGTATATGTCTTGCAATTGTTTGGTGGTTTGAATTCCTCCTCCTACAATAATTGGTATTGTACATGTTTGCTTAATTTTTTGTATTAATTCAACATCTACACTTTCGTCGGCACCACTGCCTGCTTCAATATACAGTGCTCGTAATCCCAACATTTCTCCCGCCATAGCAGTGGCAATAGCTATATCGGGTTTAGAACGGGGTATAGGTTTGGTATTGCTCATATATTCTACCGAAGTAGTTTTACCACTTTCTATAAGTATATAACCTGTAGGAATAACTTCTAATCCTGCTTGTTTAATAGCAGGAGCTGCTATTACATGGTTACCTATCAAAAATTCAGGATTTCGTCCCGAAATTAATGATAAAAATAAAATTGCATCGGCATATTGAGTAACTTGAGTAGCATGTCCAGGAAATAAGATTACTGGACCCAGAAATACTTTTTTTATAGCATTTACACATTCCGATATATCGGTGGTAAGTAAACTACCTCCTACAAATATATAATCTACACCAAGTTTTTGTGCTGACTTTGCAATTGAACGCAACGATTGGGCAGTATGTTTATCGGGGTCGATAAGCAATGCCAGTTGTTTCGTATTTTGTGTAAATAGCTTGTAAATCATATTTCAGTTGTATGTCCCCATACCAAACAATAATCGAGCGTACGAAAATACGATAATTCTATGGTTTTTTCAATAGTTTGGGTATGAATATGTGTTTGAATTGTACCGGTTTGTGCTAATTTTTTCCATTGTATGGTATAATCTTGAGCAAATTCGGCACTTGCATTATACATTTTATATAGAACTTCTTTAGCTGACCACACAAGTGTTTGGTCTTCTATTGTTGTAAAATTTTGCAATTCTTGTGTATTCATAAATCGTGATGCAATTCGCTGAATTGTAGGTCGATACATTTCTATGTCTACTGCTACAGAAATATTTTTGGAAACCACCGCTGCTACAAATTGTTTGGTGTGACTAATACTTACTGAATGTGATGTCATAAACGGTTTACCCGATGGTTCATACTGTATAGGTTCGTATTGGTGTCCCATTATTGTATGCAACAGTACTCGTGCTGTTACAAATTCAGCCCTACGACTTGGCGATGTTATTTCATGCATATTCTGCATTTCGTGAGTTGACAATACAGACAAATGAGCCGCAGTAATTTCTGAAAGTATAGGAATTACCGCAAGCGTATATAGTGCACTTTCATGAGAATATACGTATGAATCTATCATTTATTCAATTCTTGTAATGCTTTACGAATTGTTGAGTCGTCACGGTTTATAATCATATAAAATTCCGATTCGCCAAATATATTTCGAGCTATGTAGGCATACAACTGCGATTCTATTCGATGTTTCGATACCAGTATGTCTGTTCGCGAAGCTTGAATATTTTTTGAATATGCATATGTTAGCAACGAATTCCATAATTGTTGAGTTTTTACGTATGATTCAAACTGGCTTAATTGTTTATAGGTAGACAATTTAGCTCTATGCGAATCACTCCACTCAAAGGCAAAATCATATATAATACTTTGTTGAATTAAATCGGAATACAATTCTGAATATCCCGAAGTATCTATAGGGACAAAAAATTCGGGCATTATACCTCCTCCGCCATACACTGTTTTGCCTCCTTTAGTTTTATATATAAGCGAATCAGGGAAATGAATACTGTCTTTAATCTGCATTTCGCCATGTGCATAGCGTTCTATTAGTTCGTTTGCATAATCCGATTTTTTGTCGGAATATGGTTTTTGTATGCATCGCCCCGATGGTGAATAAAATTTTTGGATAGTCAACCGAACCATAGAACTGTCGGCAAACATAAAATCACGATTTACTAATCCTTTGCCAAACGATCTTCGCCCCACAATAATACCTCGGTCGTTGTCTTGTATGGCACCGGCAAATATTTCGCTTGCCGAAGCAGAATATTCATTTATAAGCACAGCTACTGCTAAATCTTGACAAGTACCTTTACCATCGGCATGATAGTATTGAGGAGCATGTGCCTTACCTTGTGTATATACTATTACATCTTTTTTGTGTAAAAATTCGTTGGCTAAAAATATTGCCGAACCTAATACTCCACCGCCATTTTCACGTAAATCTATAATAATACGTGTCATTCCTTGCGAACGAAGTTTTGTTATATGTTCTGAATATTCTTCGGGGGTAGTAGCAGCAAATCGACTAATTTTAATATACCCGGTTTTAGGTTCTATCATATATGCTGCATCTATACTATTAAACGGAATTTTGTCGCGAGTAATTACAAAATCAAGTAATTTAGTTTGTTTACCACGCCGTATGCCTACTTTTACTTTTGTGCCTTTAGGACCTTTAAGTAATTTTACTACGTTATCGTTTGTAATTCCAATACCGGCAACTACCGAATCATTTATGGTTACAATTCTGTCGCCTGCTTTTATGTTTACTTTTTCCGAAGGTCCTCCCGAAATAATTTGCATGATAACTATTGTGTCGTTTTTCACATTAAATTGAACACCAATGCCTTCAAACGAGCCTCGAATAGGGTCTTGAATTTCATTATAATCTTCGGGAACAATATACGATGAGTGAGGATCTAGTTTTTCGAGTACAAACGGTATAATTGATTCAATAATTTCGTTACGCGACACAGAATCAACATATTCGGTTTCGAGTAATTCCATTAGTGCCGTTAGCTTGTCTTTAGAATCGGCAGAGTTATTGGCAGACATGCCGGTGAAACGTGCAATGTAAAAACCGCAAAACATGGCAACACCAATAATAAGCGGTAAAAGAATATAAATTCGTTTGTGTTCCATGTGTAATTATTCTAAATCAATTTTGCATACATCTATGCCTGCTTTTTGCAACAAATCTAAACCGTCGTTGTTTCTATATGGGTCGGTGTATACTACGCGTTTTATACCCGATTGTATAATTAATTTTGAACATTCAATACATGGCGATGTAGTAACATATAACGTAGCTCCATCGCTATTATTTGCCGATTTTGCAACTTTGGTTATTGCATTTGCCTCGGCATGCAATACATAGGGTTTGGTTTTTCCTTCTTCGTCTTCGCATACATTTTCGAATCCCGATGGAGTTCCATTGTATCCATCAGAAATTATCATTTTGTCTTTTACCAATATAGCACCAACTTTACGACGATTACAATATGAATTTTCTGCCCATATTTGAGCCATACGTAAATACCGTGAATCTAAAATAGTTTGTTTTTCGCCGGATTTATTGCAATTACATCCCATGTTTGTATTTTTTTTCAAAATACGCATTATTTTATGAAACTACCAAATGGTAATCGATTTACGAATTTTAATAGTTGAATTCCAACTACTATACTTCTCCTATTTTGAATCAGTAACCCTTATATTTCGGCAATTTTTGTATCTATGTGCGAAAGAATGTATGCTTGTACCTGCTCATTCGACATTGTTTCCAACACATCGTTTATAAAACCTTCCAGTAACAATTCGGTAGCTTTGTGCAAATCGATGCCTCGTGCTTGCATATACCACAATGCTTCTCTGTTAATTTGCCCCGTGGTACTTCCATGATTACAGCTTACATCGTCGGCATATATTTCGAGTTGTGGTTTGCTGTGAATCTTTGCCGTAGGCGATAATAGGATATTTTTATTGCTTTGTGCTGCACGTGTTTTTTGTGCATCTTTTGCCACATATATCAACCCCGAAAATACTCCCTGTCCATTGTCTTTTCCGAGTCCTTTTATTTGCTCGTTGGTTTCGCATTCGGGTACATTGTGGTAAATATTGGTATAGAGTTCTATATGTTCGTCGGTGCACGGAAACAATATGCCATACACATTGGTATGTGCCTGCGTGCCTTGTTTGTATGCCGACATATTTGTTCTATTGTATGCACCACTCAAAGGATAGGCATGTACCGTAGCAGTAGTTTCCTGCAATTGCATTACTGCAATATTTTGAACAATAGATGAGGTTTTGTGCAATTTCTGAATACTTGTATATTCACACACAGAACCGGCATTGCATATGAGTTGTGTTCCGCTAAGCATAAGCGATTCGGTAGCGTTTGCTTCGGATACTATAATTTCGGTAATAGTACATTGTGTATCAGCTTCTACATGAATAGTATGCGATGCTGTACACAAGGTGTGCGAACCACTTACTACCGATAGCAATACAATATGATTTGATTGTTCAGTATTTGCTATTCGAATATTTACACCATGTTTGGCATTTGCAGTATGCACAATATCAAGTTGGGTTAAACTTTTGCTCTCGAAAATGGGCTTATATTCTTGGTTAGAGATTTTCAAAAAATCAGAAATTTTAGAATATTGCATGAGAAATTCACCATTGTGAAACACCACCAAAGAATCGTAATCAATACCTTGTAATTGTGAGTGAATAAAGTCGGGAGTTACTTCATATACTGTTGAGATATTCCATTTCGATTCGAACCACTCAGTATGGGTAAAAAATTTCCAATCCTCAAGTTTTTTACTTGGGCGTGGCAATGCAGAAAATGCATGCAACACATGGTCGCCACATTCTGCTATATATTGTTCTATGGTATGCGTCATAGGTATAGTACTATAATAAACAACATGTTACGATTTGGTTATCCAATCGTATCCTTTTTCTTCTAATTCCAATGCAAGACTTTTGTCGCCGGTTTTTATAATTTTTCCGTCGAATAATATATGCACAACATCGGGCACAATATAGTCGAGCAATCGCTGATAGTGTGTAATTACAATGTATGCATTGTTGGGGGTTTTAAGCTGATTTACGCCATCGGCTACTATGCGAAGTGCATCTATATCGAGTCCACTATCGGTTTCGTCGAGTATTGCCAATGTTGGTTCCAGCATTGCCATCTGAAAAATCTCATTTTTCTTTTTCTCGCCTCCGGAAAATCCTTCGTTTACCGAACGTCCGGTAAGTTTATCGGGCAAACCAACCATGGCACGTTTTTCTTTCATTTTTTTAAGAAATTCGGTAGGACTTGGCGGTTCGGTGCCTTGATATTTGTGCTTAGCTTCTATGGCTGCTTTCATAAAATTAGTCATACTTACACCCGGAATTTCTACCGGATATTGAAATGCCATAAATATTCCTTCGCATGCACGTTCTTCGGGAGCAAGATCGAGTAAATTTTTACCCATAAACGAAATTTCACCTTGGGTAACCTCAAATATTTCGCGACCAGCCAACACACTCGACAATGTGCTTTTTCCCGAACCATTCGGACCCATAATCGCATGAATTTCACCCGGTTTCACATGTAAATTGATACCTTTTAGTATTTCTTTACCATCTATGGCAGCATGTAAATTTTGTATGTGTAACATATATAATTAGTTTAAAATCAATTGTGTAAAACGTTTTCGTATTTTTTTAGTAATTTTTGTATTTTATTTTTCCCCCCCACGGTTTGATACATATAAATATCTTCCAATATTGCAGTAAATTCGGGGATAATGTCGGGTTCTTTGCGTGCTATATACTCTATAATAGTCATAGCATGTATTTTAATAGCTACCGGCAATGTATTATTGTGCAACACCGATAAACAGAAATCGAGCAATGTGCCTAAATCATTGTCGTGTGTAGGTTTGCACATGGTAAACCATCGCAATATTTCGCGAGTTTGTCCGGTATGCGTAGTATGTGGCAAAAAAGCAATTGCTTGTGCAATGTAAGGACGAATAGCCGAAGCATTGCGGCAAACCAATTTGGTAATTACCCAACACGAAAATCGTGCCTGTGGTTGTCGTGGCGATAATGCCACCGACATTACATAATCCAAGGGGTAGACATTGCGTTCAACAGCATCTACCATATCGTTCATGTTGAATCCTACATGTGATAATAGTCTGTTATATGTCTCGGTATCTATTGGTTTCACTATTTTGTAAATGTATTGGTTATTTTTTCCACGCCGAACATTTTCTCACAAGAGTTATTGTTTTATCATTTGTTGCAATACTTCCATCATTTTGAATATCGCCAGGTAATATTACATTCGTAAAAGTTACACTAAACCAAAAATCATTGTTTGTTAATTTTTCAATTACATATTCTTCACTACCAATTGTAATTCTTTCTTTGGTATCGTTCAGTTGCCAGGTTACATTTTTTGAATTTGTACTATCGCCCACATACATTTGTACTAACACATTTCCATCTTTTTTGAACGTATATACTATTGTGTCTAGAGATTCTCCTGTTGAATCACTTATAGGGCTGTATACTTCTATCCACGAAGTGTTAGTTAGCTTCTTTTGAGCATTTAAAATAGTTCCTCCCTCATCATATTTTGAACAACTTGTCATACCAATTATAAGTAATCCAAAAAATAGTTTATTTGACATGGTTTACAGTATTTGCGATATTCAAAAGATTTTCAATCATTATCCCACACTACCTTCCATAGAAATTGCAATTAATTTATGAGCTTCAATGGCAAATTCCATTGGCAACTTGCTCAGCACTTCTTTTGCAAACCCATTAACAATCAAACTTACGGCATCTTCGGTACTTAAACCTCGCTGGTTGCAATAAAAAATTTGGTCGTCGGCAATTTTCGATGTTGTAGCTTCGTGTTCTACGGTAGCAGTATTGTTTTGCACATCTATATACGGAAATGTGTTGGCAGCACAGGTAGAACCTATAAGCAAGGAGTCGCACTGCGAAAAATTACGAGCATTGTCGGCTGATTTTGCCATACGTACCAGTCCTCGATACGAATTGCTGCTATGCCCCAATGATATACCTTTTGATACTATTGTGCTTCGAGTATTTTTGCCAAGATGTATCATTTTGGTACCTGTATCGGCTTGTTGGTAATTGTTGGTTACAGCTACCGAATAAAATTCCGATACCGAATTATCACCTTTTAAAATTGTGCTTGGATATTTCCATGTAAGTGCCGACCCGGTTTCTACTTGTGTCCACGAAATTTTGGAGCTATTGCCTTTGCACAGCCCTCGTTTGGTTACAAAATTATAAATTCCACCCTTGCCATCTTTATCGCCCGGATACCAGTTTTGCACGGTAGAATATTTAATTTCGGCGTTGTCTAATGCTATAAGTTCCACTACGGCAGCATGCAGCTGATTTTCGTCGCGCATAGGAGCAGTACAGCCTTCGAGATAACTTACATACGAACCTTCTTCGGCAATTATGAGAGTACGTTCAAATTGTCCGGTATTTATAGCATTTATTCTAAAATAGGTAGATAATTCCATTGGGCAACGAACACCTTTGGGAATATATACAAACGAGCCATCGCTAAATACAGCAGAATTGAGAGATGCATAATAATTGTCGGTATACGGTACTACCGAGCCCAAATATTTTTGTATTAAATCGGGATATTCGCGTGCAGCTTCGCTAAACGAACAAAATACTATACCTTTTTCGAGCAATTGTTCGCGAAATTGTGTATGAACCGATACGCTATCGAATACCGCATCTACAGCAACTCCCGACAATATTTTTTGTTCTTCGAGCGGAATGCCCAATTTATTGAATGTTTCCAATATTTCGGGGTCTACTTCGTCGAGACTGTCATATTTTGGCTTATTACTCGGTTGAGCGTAATAACTAATATTTTGAAAATCGGGCAATGGAAACGATATGTGAGCCCAGTTAGGGTGTTCCATAGTTAGCCAATGATTATAAGCCTTGAGTCGCCATTCGAGTAAAAATTCAGGTTCTTCTTTTATGGCGGAAATTCTACGAATTATATCTTCGTTTAAGCCCGGCGGAAACACATCTGTTTCTACATTTGAAGCAAATCCATATTTATATTCCGATTGCTGTAAATCGTCGATTATTTCTTTATCTTTTGAAAATTCGTCCATTGTATTTTTTTTAATTCTATTGAGTTAGACTATAGTAAGTCTAAAAAATTTACATGGAATGCAATATTATTCCATTAAAGCACCAAAATCTATAGCATGTTCTTGTTCAAAAATTTCGGTTATAGTATTGTTAGTACATTGCAATGTGCGACCGGAATATTTTTTAAGCATGTGATAATTATGAGTAACCACAAACATAGCACAACCCGATTGAGCAATGGTATGAAGAAGTTTAAATATTTCGTCGGAACTATCGGGGTCAAGATTACCGGTTGGTTCATCGGCTAATATAATTTCGGGTTTGTTGAGCAATGCACGAGCTATTACAACTCGTTGTTGTTCACCCCCCGAAAGCTGATGCGGCATTTTATATTCTTTGTCGAACAATCCTACTTGTGCAAGCACTTCGTTTATTCGTTCTTGCATTTCAATGGGTTTAGTCCATCCGGTAGCTTTAAGCACAAACAAAAGGTTTTCGTGCACATTCCGGTCGGGCAGTAATTGAAAATCTTGGAATACTACCGAAACTTTTCTGCGAAGAAACGGAATTTTAGATTTTTTGATTTCGCTCATATCATAATCGGCAACTACTACTTTGCCTTCGAGTGGAGGAATTTCGGCATACATAGTTTTGAGTAAACTCGACTTGCCGGCTGCAGTTTTACCTATTAAATATACCAATTCACCTTGTTGAACGGTAAAACTCACATGTTCTAAAACCGGTTCTTGCAAGTCATATCCTACCGATACGTCGTCGAAATAGATTTTTATGTCCATTGAATTACAATTATATTACTATGGTACAAATATATTATTTATTCGTGTATAATACATAGGTAAATAAACGGAAAAAGATATAATGTGTTGATTGTACATAATTAGATACAATACCAATTTTTAAAAAATTGCCCAAAGCAGATGAATTTGTATTTTTTGTAGTTGTGAAGTATGAATGTGTAAATTTTATGAATAATTGGGATATATGTAGTAGTTATGCCTCATGCCGAAAGCTGCAAAACAAAACGCATAAAATATACTTGACTTATATACTAAAAAGATATACTTTTGTGGAATAAAAAGTTAAATAAAATGAAAACAGTATCTTTAAAAATAAATGATTCAATTTTCGGTGAAACCGAAAATATTCTTTCTCGCATTAATATCCCAAGAAATAGATATATTAATGAAGCAATAGAGTTTTATAATAAAATTCAAAAAAGAAAAATATTAGAAAAACGACTAAAAGCAGAATCCATTTTAGTCGAAAATGAAACAATGCAAGTTTTAAAAGAATTTGAAAATATTGATTATGTTGATTAAGCAATATGAAATTTGGATAGCAGACTTAAATCCACAAGTTGGAACAGAGCCTGGAAAAACAAGACCTGTCTTAATAATACAAACAAATTTATTAAATAAAATTCCTCATCCATCAACAATAATATGTCCAATAACAACTAAAGTTGAAAACAAAGCTGACATTTTAAGAGTTCATTTAAGAAAAGGAATGGCAAATTTACATGAGAATTGTGATGTGTTAATAGATCAAATAAGAGCTATTGATAATAAACGATTGATAAAAAAAGTCGGTGAGTTGCCAAATGAATTAATTGATAAAGTGAAGGAAAATATAACAATAATTCTTGATTTAGAATAAAGGCAAATAGCATGGAAACGTTATGCCTCATGTAAAAAAAAGCCTATTGTTAAATGTGAATTAACAGATTAAAAAATGACACAATTACAAATTGATAAAGTAAAAAAGATACTCATCGAATGGAATCCTTTAGGAAATCGAGCAAAAGAAATAAGTGATCTTAATAATTATGAAACAGAGGCAATTGATATATTGTTTTTTTTTGATAAAATAGTACTATAGAAAAGATACAAAAAATTACAACAGAAGTAATTAATCAGGCATTTGATTTAAATGTAACATTAAATGAAAGTAGAAAATCTGCTGAATTGATAATGAAAATTGTAAAAAATGTATGAAGCACGAAGGCATAACACTACCTATGCCCAATGTGGGTAGGGTTTGTAGGTGAAAGTGTGTGACTCGCTTGTAAAGTAAAAAGTAAATTACAAAATAATAAATCACGAAATCCCACACTTGGCATAGCTAGGGGACCTTAATAAGGATTATTTTATATAAAAGCAATAAAATCTGTTTTAGAGTGTTTCATAATTTTCTGTAATCATGTATAGCATTTTTTTATCTGAAACACAAAAATTTTTATATGAGACAAATTACAACAGTAGCAATTCTTTTTTTTACTTTTTTTTCAGTTCTTGCTCAAGAAAAAACTATTAAACAACAGGCGTTAGAGCAATTTAAACAAGAAAAGTATCCGTTGGCAATAAGCCTTATGGAACAAGCTTTACAAGAAAACCCCAAAGATGCTGAAGTGTATTATTATTTAGGATTTTTTACGCATTACAATGCCTACGATAGCAAACCTCTCCGTGGATATAATTCCGAATATTCACAAAAAGTTTTAGACTATTTTGATAAAGCATTAGAATTACAACCTAATTATGGCGATGCTAAATATTTTTATTTGGCTGAATGTTCCGCACATGCAATTAAAGCATTTCAAGAAGGTAAAGTAAACGAAGTTAAAGGCAATTTCGAAAAAGCATTCGAAAAAGGAGTAATACCGGAATGGGGAATTGAATTTGGGAAAAACATTCTTAATTCCTGTGAAAAAGATGCAATATTATTTACACATGGAGATTTTGTATTTAATATGTGCATGTTTGTTCAGTTGCACTATAATTATAGAAATGATGTTTCAGTTGTTCCATTAGCATTACTCGACAGACCATCGTTTGATATAGTATTACAACAACAAAAAGATTCTGATTATTTACGAGGGGTAGATTTAGGAATTACAAAAGAACAAATTCTTGACATGCACCCTTATAAATGGGATACTACAACTGTTCATATTCCAATTACTTCACAAGTAATGAAAGAATTTTCGTTGCCAAAAAGTTATACTATGGATTGGGTAATTACTCCCGATTTACATTCCGAACGACAAGTTTCAAGAATTCCCGGTGCACCAATTAAAAAACAAGCATACTTGAGTCCAACTAGAGCAATGTTGCTTGCTGTTGTTGAAACCAATGCAAGGAATAGACCTATATATTTTACAAATAATTTTGAATATTATTTTTTGGCAGGATTACAAGAATATTTTCAAGATTGTGGTTTGGTTTCAAAACTAACTCCTTTAAAAACAGACAATACATCGTTTCAAATACAGATATCTGCATTAGAAAAATTGGTGTTACATACAGATTTAAAGAATTTTAAAGATATTATTGCTAATAATCAACCTCGCATATCGTGGAATATTAGAATGTACGATGAAGCTTATCTTACATTAGCACAGCATTATCAATCGCAAGGAACCCAAGATAAAATTTCTCAAATAATAGACTGTTATAAGCAAAATTTGCACATTGGATTTGATGCTGAACATGAAAAATATATGATAAGCAAATTAGAAGAAATGAAAAAATAGCATATTTTGTATAGATTTTCGAGTAAACCAACGCAACAGAGTGGATTGAGAAATCTCTATATGATTAGCACTATGACTTTTCGATATTCAGACTTTTATTTGGAGTATACTGTATTCAAATTCATTAATATTTTTCTCTTCTTCATGCTCATTTTTAAAATATAAATCATTAGTAACCGAGAAAAAATAAAAATAACAGATTAGGTCGATAGTCACTAACCTAATCTGTATTTTAGCTGTGT
>MWCJ01000068.1 GCA_002069975.1 Bacteroidetes bacterium ADurb.Bin217
TTAACAACTTCGACTTGAATATCAATAATTTACATGAGTAAAATAACGATTATTGATTTTAGTCGGTTAATAATGTTTTTAAATCTTTATTCTTTCTTGTTATTAAAAAAGCCTCATAATCTTCTCCTACTATGAATTCTTCCCATTTTTCATCTTTCAAACCAAAAACGTAGAAATCTTTTGCGATTTCTGTCAGGTTATTTGTAATCCCCATTCTATATAAACGAGTTCTCACTGTTGTACTTCCTGTCGCATGAACCCAAGCATTTGGATATTTTCCAGTAAAAGCATAAACTGTTGATGCAACCGTTGCTAATACTTTTTGACTATCACCATTATTTGTTATTGATTTGTCATCAATTCCTTCAATCTTTTCATCATAATCACCAAATGCTAAATTATAAACATTTTCAAATGAAGTCGGTGAATATTCTACAATTTTTTTAATATTTCCTTTCGGTCCTTCACTTGTGAATTGATAATACATTAATTGGTCCTCAGTACTATAGTATATTTTGGAAACTTCATACTGTATTTTTTACAAATATAATCATTTTCATACAAGCTTGCACGAGTTTTTTTACATTGAACGCGAACTACAGTATATCCCCAATTACCTCCCCCCTAAAACCTTACACTTACCCCACCACTAAACAAGCGTTGTTTTGGGTAATCAAAATAGTAAACTCCGTTGGCGCGGGTTTCGGGGTCGAGTCCGGTGAATGACGATAGTACCCACACATTGTTGGCTTGCAAGTTCAATTGTATTTGTTGTATTCGGTAGTGTGCTGCTTTTGATGCTTCTTTGGGTTGAATGGTGTACGATACCTGTATTTGTTTCAGGCGGAGGTAACTACCGCTTTCTAAATAGCGGGTAGAAAATTCGTTGCTGTTGCTACTGTTGTTTTGTACCAATTTAGGATTTGTAGCATCGTCGCCGGGTGCTTTCCAATAGTCGAGTGCTTGTTTCGATTGGTTTTTGCCCCACAATGCGCCATCGCTTTGCAATTCGGTTTGCAACTGATTGAATATAAGATTGCCGTAATTGTAGTACCACACCATGCCGCACGACCATTGTTTGTACTGTACGGTATTGTTCCAACCTACCGTAAGTTTTGGATCGGCTGTACCTGCCAATACTTTGCGTGCTTTGTTGTAATCTTTGGTCAGCTCGCCATTGGCATCGTACCACATGGGCGACCCGTCTGCCGAATTTACCCCGGCCCATTCTGCCAAATAAAACGATTGAAATGAATGTCCTTCGGTTCGTATTTTTGTGCCTTGCACTATGGTGTCGTTGGTGTTGGGCGAGTACAATTCGGTAATTGTATTGGTATTGTGTGCAAGTGTTATTGCTGTGGTATACTGCATGTTGTCGCGTTTGTATACCTGTGCTTGCACCATCAGTTCAATTCCTTTGTTGGTCATAGCTCCCACATTCTGAAACTGATGTGTGTATCCGCTGATACTTGGTATAGGAACAAGCAACAACAAGTCGTATGTCTTGCGGTGATAGGCATCGAGCGATATGTCTATTCGTTTGCGAATTTGCACATCTACACCAATATTTGCAGTATTATTTTTTTCCCATGTAAGATTTTCTGTGCCAATTTGCGTTGGAATACTTCCCGGTTCATCGTTATAATTTTTGGCAAATTCATACAATTGCATGTACGCATAGTCTTGAATGTTTGCATTACCCGATGTCCCATAACTTGCACGTAATTTTGCAAATGATATTGGTGTCAATGGTTTCATCCATTCTTCGTTGGAAACTATCCACGAACCGCCTGCAGACCAAAATGTTCCCCATCGGTGGTTGGGATGGAATTTTGAGCTA
Organism: Bacteroidetes bacterium ADurb.Bin217; assembly: GCA_002069975.1. Lineage (GTDB taxonomy): Bacteria > Bacteroidota > Bacteroidia > Bacteroidales > UBA1715 > MWCJ01. The sequence goes on from MWCJ01000068.1 coordinate 1,841, forward strand.
CCATCGGCACGAATACTCGCACTAAGAAAATAGCTTGATTTATAATTGTATTGCATATTCGAAAAAGCAGAAAGCATAGAGCTTTCAAATTGTTTGCTGTCCATTCCTTCCATTTTAGATGCGGCAAAAATTGTTTCTACATCTTCTATGGGAAAATTGGAGGCTTTAATCGACGATAGATTTTTTGTCATAGATTCAGCTTCTACACCACCCAACAATTGCACGTTGTGGGTGTTAGCAATGCTTTTGTTCCACGTAAGTGTGTGTGTGGTAGAGCGGGTAGTAACATCGGTAAAAAATTGCTCGGCACTTCCGTTATACAAAGCACCGTCGGGTGTCTGCGGGTGTCGGTAAATTTCTTCTTTTGTATCAACATAATCTATGCTTACCAACGAATTCCATACTAATTTTTTTGGTAAATTGAGGGTGATAAATGCACTTCCCAACATGCGCGAGCTTTTGTTGTAATTTTTGTTTAATGCCAATAAGCCGGCAGGATTGTAAAATGAATTATCGAAATTATAATCGCTGCCATTAAAAACAGGTTGCGTAGGCGATGCGATAAACGATGCAGTAACCGGACTCGCCAATACTCCCGGAGCATCGGTTACATGCCGGTTGGTAAACGAAGGATTGAATTTAACCCCATACGTACATACAGGATTTGCTATATTTTGAATATTGATACGAGTAGAAAAACGTTTCAAATCGGTGCCTCGTACAATTCCTTCTTCGTCTTTGTATTGCGACGAAAGGAAATAGGTGGTTTTATCGTTTCCTCCCGACGATGTAAATTCATATGTTTGATACCACGCAGGAGCATATACTTCATCAAACCAATTGGTGTTACCTGTTTGTTGTTGCAATGCCGCAGCTATATCTTCTTGAGCCATTCCTGCTTGTTTCATACCTTCTGTTTGCAATTGTTTGTATTGGTCGGCTGTGAGCAATTCAAAATTATTCATTGCAAGCATTCCAACACCTTGTGTGGTGCTGTAAGTATATGCCGATTTATCTTTTTTGCCTTGTTTGGTGGTTATCATTATTACCCCATTGGATCCCCGCGAACCATAGAGTGATGTTGCCGACGCATCTTTGAGTACCGATATGGATTCTATATCGTTGGGATTGATAGACGAAAGAATAGACGACCCCGAACCGGCTTGCGTTGTTTCGCCACTATACATTACTACGCCGTCTATTACAATCAATGGTTCACTTCCGGCACTAATAGACCCTGTGCCTCGTAATTGTATTTGCGAACTTGCTCCCGGTTGCCCCGATGCGGTAGATAAAACTACACCCGGCACTTGCCCTTGCAATGCTTTGTCGAAACTCGATTCGGTACTATTCGATAGCGTTGCCGACGATACAGTTGACAACGAACCTGTGTATGTTTCTTTTTTCTGTTTACTATATGGAACTGTTACCACTACTGTTTGTATTGAAATAGCATCGGGTTGCAATACTATGGAATATGTTGATATAGTAGTTATAGGAACTATAAGGGGTTTGTATCCAATATAACTAATTTCTATAGCCGATTGATTTTCTGTAACTTCAAGTTCAAATGTCCCGTCGCCCAAAGTAAATGTTCCATTTGTTGTAGGAGTATAATTTGCATTTTTGAGTTCATCACTGTCATATTGAACTTTCATTTCTACTACTGAAGCAGCCACCAATGGTTCTTTCGCTGAATTATATACCGTTCCGGTAATTTTTTTGGTTTGTGCAAACCCCACCAAAGTACTACAAATGCAGAGAATACTAACAAATAATTTTTGCATGATATAAGGTAAATTTTATGCTAATATACACATTCATTTTTGATTGGAAAAACAATCGCGTAAAAATGAATGAATTAAAATAGCGTGAACTTTATCGGCTTCGTCGAGTTGCTTTGTTGTAATATCTGGATTGTCCAATTCAAATTCGTTGCACATCGATTCTAACAATTGATTATGATTAAATTGCTCAAAAGTATCATCTACTTTTACCAACATATTGTATGTTATAATAGGTATAATTTTTTGAGCCAATTTATTGGCAATAGCATGTATGTGTTCATCATGCGAATGCAATCGCTGATAAACATCTGCCAAAGCACCTATAAATACGTCTTCGCAAGTAGAAAGCAATAATATTTGCGTATGTAATGCATTAAAATGAGTATCGGTATGTGTATATTCCACTGTTTTTTCGCACAATTCCACCGATCGCACAGCATACATATAAGCCTGTTTTATTATAGTCATTCCTTTGTGTTCATCGTCACCGGCATCGTAATGATATAAAATCATAAATGCTTTGGCAAGTTTCCACACATCGGGACTATTCCACAATATATGCGGATATTCTTGAACAATAGAATATATAAGTGGCAGGACTTCTTCTGCTTTATATTGTTTTTGCTGTTCACTGTAAAGCAACACATTGTCTATTGCAGTAAGTAAAAATTCCTGGGGCGAAGGTTGTTGGCTCATGTATGAGTTAAATTACTTTATTATAAACCTCTTTACATTAATACCGAATTCTAAAATCTTGTTTTACAATACCGGTTCTAAAAAAAACTATACCTAATTTACAAAGATCTATACTTATTCGTACTCGCGTATCGGCTATAATATACTGCCAAGCTTCGAACATACCTTGACTCCAATATATATCGTCGAATACAAGTATGGTGTGCTCGTTACAATACGGAAATATAGTTTCGAAATATTCTATAGTTGCATCTTTTTGATGATTTCCATCGACAAACACAAAATCGACCGTACCTAAATCTTCTAAGGCTTGCGATAGAGTTTCTGAGAATTGTCCTATTCTTATGTCTATATGCGAGCAATTGCACTGTAATGTTGTTTGTTGTGCAACACGAGCAATTTCGGCAGAACCTTCGAGACTAATACAACGTGCATGCGGATGCCCCAATGACATATACGCCCCACTAATTCCCAGCGATGTGCCCATTTCTAATATATTCGAAGGCTTTGTGTAACGAATCAATCGAAACAATAATTGAGCGTATTTTTTTGGCGACAAACTCGAAGAAGCAATGTCACATATTCGTCGTTGCGTTCCTTGTAACGACTGCGACCCGGCACCAAAATCCTGCAACGTAATCGAAGATTTATTACCTAATAATTGGGTTCGAACTTTTTCTATTGTTGCATATTCAGGATACTTAGTTGTATCTATAAACACCGAGCGAATAAGATTGTACACAAATGGCGAATGAATTCCGTGTCCGCGTTTGTGTTGTGAAGTAAGGAAATAGCGAAATACCTGCTGTGCTAAAAACGTATTCATGTATTACTTTTTACAGCCACAATCGGCAGGTTGAAAATTTTTATACCTTTTTTTTGCATGTTTGGTTACACTTTGCTCGTGCGTTAGGCAGCTTTGCATTACTCCAAACATAACAAACAGGGCTATCGACAATTTTATAACACGATTCATACAAAAAGTTTTTACAAATATATAGCAAATTCATTTGTTTCGCGAAATTTGATTATTTTTATCGTTTCAAAATACAAATTCATGAGTTTTTCAAAATTATATACAGTCCTTCTTTTATCGCTAATTACACACATTACAGGTGTTAGTCAATCTATTATATCAAATACCGGATACGAATTTATTGGTGACAATCGCGAATATTTTTCGCCATACGGTTTTCCGCAAACTATATTAGCTTCTCGTATTTCTCAAGAATTAACATTTTGTGTTGATAGTTCTCACAATAGTTTTGCTATAGGTGGAAGCTATATGTTTATTCACGGGGCAAAACAATTTGCAAACATCCCCGATTTACAAGCATATTACACATATCAACGAAATAAAACAACCTTCAAATTAGGTTCATTCCCTATGCTACGCACGGTATTTCCTCTTGCATTATATACCGACTCCTTATATTATTTCAGACCCAATATGCAAGGAGCATTGCTTTCGTTTTCGCAATCATTTGGTAGCATTCGATGGAAAGAAACGGGCATATTAGATTGGATTCTGCAAGAAAACTATGGTGCAAACGAATCGTTTGTAGCAGGAATTTCGGGCGAATTGTGGTATTATTCTCTAGTAAGCAAACATATGTATTATTATAGGCATCATGCTAAAGACACTACCGGAGGATTTAAATCTATTGAAGACAATGGCTGTGTACTCCTAACAGTAGGATATGTAACAAGCGATTCACCAATACAGTTTTCATATGATATAGGTAAACTTATAACATGGCAAAAATTCAGATTTGGCAACGATTATTATTCGGGAGGGCTCTATACACAAGCAAAATTAGCATATAGTAGACTTGCAGTGCAAGGTACATACTATTATGGCGACCCCACATATTTACCCATGGGCGACCCGTTGTATCGCAGTGGAAACTACGGTAGAATCGATTGCAAAATTACGTTTATTGATAGCCCCGGAGTAGAAGGAATATTTGGGTTTTGTACCCACATAATAGACTCTGATATAAATTTTTCGCAACAATTGTCTCTCAAAATACATGTAGACAAAATAATAGATAAATAATGGCAAGTGTCCTCGATTTAGATATTCAATTTTTGCCCGGTGTAGGTCCCAAACGAGCAGATTTACTCAAAACAGAACTTAATTTGTATACAATACGTGATGTATTGAATTTTTTCCCGTTTCGCTATATCGACCGCAGTAAATTTTATGCAATTGGCGAATTACAACCCGCAATGGCTTCGGTACAAATTAAGGGCAAAATTATGAATCTACAAACCGAAGGCAGTGGGCATAAACAGCGAATAAAAGCAACATTGTTCGATGGAACCGGCATGATACAATTGGTGTGGTTTACCAATATCAAATGGGTCAAAGAATTTTTGAAACCCGATACGGAATATGTTATTTTTGGTAGAATATCGGAATTTAAATCGCAATTAAGCATCTCACATCCCGAAATAGAAGAATTTCAAAAATTTTCGGCAAAAAACATACAAGGATTTGTAGGAGTGTATCCAAGTACCGAAAAAATTCGAAATGCCAATATCAACGGCAAAATATTTCGTGCCATGGTAGAAGCTGCATTCGAAAAAATAGGGACAGAAATAATATCAGAATCACTCCCCGCCTCTATTCTCGAAGAATTTGGATTACCTAATTTACGCGAAACATATAAAATATTGCATATGCCTTCCGATTTGACGGCGGTGTCGCGTGCACAATTTCGTGTTAAATTCGAGGAATTATTTTGGCTGCAATTGAGTATGGCATACAAAAAACAAGTTCATACTCAATATGTAAAAGGATTTGTATTTCGTCGCGAAAACGATAAATTACTCCGACTTTTCTACAAACAGCATTTACCCTTCGCCCTTACAGGAGCTCAAGTACGAGTAATGTCGGAAATACGAGCCGATGTAGAAGCAGGAAAACATATGAATAGACTCATTCAAGGCGATGTAGGAAGCGGAAAAACACTTATAGCTCTCTTATCTATGCTTATGGCGTTAGACAACGGGCATCAGGCATGCTTAATGGCTCCCACCGAAATTTTGGCACAACAACATTATGTGTCTTTGCAAAAATTTTTATCGAATTTACCTATAACTATTGCTTTGCTTACCGGATCTACACGCAAAAAAGAACGCGACAGTATTCATGCAGGACTCCTCAATGGAAGTATTCACATACTGGTAGGCACACATGCATTGCTCGAAGACATAGTACAATTCGACAATTTAGGATTGTGCGTAATAGACGAACAACATCGTTTTGGCGTTGCACAACGAGCCCGATTATGGAAAAAAAATTCACAAACGCCACACATTTTGGTAATGACTGCAACGCCTATTCCTCGCACATTAGCAATGACATTATACGGCGATCTTGATGTTTCGGTAATAGACGAATTGCCCCCGGGACGAAAACCAATACAAACAATGCTATTGCGAGATTCACACCGATTGCGAATGCACGGAATACTTCGCGAGCAAATTGCATTGGGACGGCAAGCATACATTGTATATCCGTTGATACAAGAATCGGAAAAACTCGACTATAAAGATTTAGAAGACGGATATGCATCGATAACACAAGCATTTCCACTTCCAAAATACGCAACCACAGTAGTTCATGGCAAAATGAAACCACAGGACAAAGAATATTCTATGCAACTATTTGCTCAAGGAAAAGCACAAATATTGGTTGCCACTACCGTAATTGAAGTTGGTGTAGATGTACCAAATGCTACAGTAATGGTAATAGAAAGTGCCGAACGTTTTGGGTTATCGCAATTACATCAATTACGCGGACGTGTAGGACGAGGTGGCGAACAATCGTATTGCATACTTATGGCCGGCAATAAACTAAGTGCCGAAGGAAAAACCAGATTGGAAAGTATGGTACAAAGCAACGATGGATTTGAACTTGCCGAAATAGATTTGAAACTAAGAGGTCCGGGTGATATAGAAGGAACTCAACAAAGCGGATTGCCCATATCATTAAAACTGGCAAATTTGGCAAAAGACGGTAAAATAATACAATTAGCACGCAGCAAAGCATTCGACATAATAGCAAAAGACCCTGCGTTGGAATTACCACAACACAGCATACTTGCATCGGGACTTAAAGAACGTTCGGTTCAAAAAATTTCGTGGCGAGATATTAGTTAATTTTCACCGTAACCACTTTTCAGACAAGCTCTCTCATCATTCATATTTCTAAAAAATAATATCAAAAACAGTATTGTTCATATAAATTTTGTATATTAGCTGAATAATAACAGCATACAAATACTAAAACAATGATAGAAGAAGACGATAGTTTTGATTCACTTTTTGCCGAAGAAGATGAGCCTGTTGCAGAAAGCACACAAAACGAACAAGTGTGGAAGATTTTATTAGTTGATGACGAACAAGACATACACTCTGCAATTCGATTGGCATTAGATAATTTTTCGTATGAAGGCAGAAAAATAAAATTTTTTGATGCCTATTCAGGTGAAGAGGCAAAAAAAATTCTCCAAGAAAACTCCGACATAGCACTTATTCTCCTTGATGTAGTAATGGAAACAAGCCATGCCGGATTAGATTTTGTAAAATTTATTCGCAACGATTTACAAAACCACTTTATTCGAGTAGTATTATGGACAGGACAACCGGGATATGCACCAAAAAAAGATGTGATTTTATCGTATGAAATAAACGATTATAAAACTAAAACAGACCTCACCGACGACAATATATTTACTGCTGTATTGGCAAGCATAAGAGCTTACAATGCTATAATGACAGTAGAATCGTATAGACTCAATTTGGAGCAAAAAGTTATAGAACGTACCAAAACTATAGAAGAACAAAAAAAGAAAATAGTTGATAGTATATCGTATGCCGAAAAAATTCAACGTTCTATTTTACCGTCTAAAGATGTAATTTCTAAATATTTCCCTGAATCATTTATAGTATTTAAACCTCGCGATGTTGTAAGCGGCGATTTCTATTGGCTATCGCAAATATCTGAACAAGTATTGTTTGTAGCTGTTGCCGACTGTACAGGACATGGCGTTCCCGGAGCATTTATGTCTATGATAGGAAATACTCTGCTCAATGAAATTATAGCTTCCAAAGAAGTACAAACTCCGGCGGATATTTTGAGGCAACTTAATGCCGGAATTATAGAAGCACTTACAAAACATACAAGTTCAGAAGATGCTCAAACAGATGGCATGGATATTACCCTATGTAAATTCGATTTTGCCAACAATGTAATTGAACTTGCAACTGCGAATCATGTACTTTTGGTGCTAACGCATAACACTCTGCATGTGGTTGAAGGAAATTATGAGTCAATTGGCGGTATTTTTTCAATGCGACAAACACCCGACTTTAAAAACATTTCAATTCCTATAGAATCGGGAATGCGTATTTATATGTTTTCCGATGGAATTCAAGACCAATTTGGCGGTAGTAAAAATGAAAAATTTTCGCGTTCGCGTATTGAAAAAGTGCTTCTTGACACATCAAAACTATCTATGCACGAACAAGGAAAAGCATTAGAACAAGAATTTGAATCGTGGAAATCGGGTAAACCACAACTCGATGATGTATTATTACTTGGTATTCAATTATAAATTATAGACTATGAGACAACGGCGAGTTTTGCTTTTATTTTTTATCTGTATATCTTTTTTTGCTCACGCTGTCTCTGTAGAGTCTCTGTATACTGTAGACACCTTGCTCATTACCGACAAACAAGGTATTATTCAGTCACACAAAGAAATATCAGATATTTTAAAAAAAGCTGATGCTTCGAAAAAAGCTGAATTATTTTACAATACCGGATACGCTTTAGCAAATAAGCCAAAACCTACACAAAAAGATATAATGGTGTCTATATCTTACATTTCTATAGCTGCCGAATATTATAAGATTGCAAAAAGCTATAAAGAATATGCAACTTGTTTAGAAAATCTTGCAACTCTCAATTACGAATTAAGCAAATATGAAAAAGCTGTTTCGTTATTTCAAGAATCTATAGATGTTCATACACAATTTATTTCAAAAGAAACTTCACACATAGCACTATTACACACAAATATTGCTTTTATATTCTTCAATACCTTTCGATACGAAAACGCAATTCGTTTTTTTACAATTGCTCAAACATATTACACTACATTGAAAGATACATTAGGAACCGGAAAAACACTCTATTACAAAGGCTTAGTATTTTACGAAAACAACCAATTAGACAGTGCGTTGATGTATTACGAACAATCGCTCTCGTATGATATTTTACTGAAAAATAAGCAAGAAATGTTTGCTTCGTACAATAATATTGCGGTGGTGTATACCAAAAAACGAAGTTACAATCAAGCCTTATCGTATTTGCAGAAAGCATCGCAATTGTTAGACAAAATAGAGAATAATCAATCAAAACAATCAATGTATTACATCAATATTGGCAATGTGTATTTTCATAAAAAACAATACGACAAGGCATTAGAAAACTACAACAACGCTTTGGATATAAAAAAAGAAATAAAAGATAATAATGGTATAGCTATATGTATTCACAATATTGCAAACGTTTTGATAGAACAAAAAAAACTAACCGAAGCAAAAAACAAACTAAATGAATCATTGGCATTAACCGAAACTCCATATCCAAATGAATTATACGGTAGTATATGTAAAACAACATCGCGATTATATGAACTCATGAATAATGGTGAAAAAGCTTTGTTTTACTATGAATTATATGTAAAAAACACGATTTCAATTCTTACCGAAGATACCGGACAAATATCGGAAACCGGAAACAAACACCAAGAGGGAGCTTTGGCTGCTGCTGCACTGCAACGCGAAATTAAAATGCAACAAATGCTGGCTTCGTACGATTTCAAAATTAAAAAAGATTCTATTCAAGCATTAGAAGCAAAACGTAAAGAAGGCAATACCCGATTATATATGTATATAGGAATTGTACTTTTCATTCTTTTAGCAGGAGGAATTCTTTTGAACCGATATTTTTTGAAAAAACGGGCAAATGCAAAATTAGAAGATCAAAACCGTGAAATAGCTCAACAAAATATTATAATAGCTCAACAAACACATGATCTTATAGAATCAAATCAGGAATTAGAAAAATTATCGATAGTTGCCAGTAAAACTGACAATGCAATTCTAATTATGAATTCCGAAGGTTATTTTGAATGGGTAAACGAAGCGTATACAAATATTTTCGGATATACCTTCGAAGAATTATGTTCGCAAATTAGCGACCATATGATAGGATCTTCGACACCACAATATGTAGTCGAAAAATTTAATGAATGTCGCGAAAAGAAAATTACAGTTCAGTACGAAGTTGAAACAAAAAATAAAGCAAAAGAACCTATTTGGATTCAAGTAACTCTTACACCTATTCTGAATGCCGAAGGCGAATTGCACCGACTTGTAATGATTGATTCGGACATTACACAGATAAAAAAAGCAGAAAATGAAATTATTGCTCAAAAAAATCAAATAGAACAACAAAAAGAAGAACAACTCCAACAACGCGACAATGTAATAGCTCAAAGCAAAGAAATAGAAGCAAAAAAAGAGGAACTTGCAGCAACTTTGGAGCAATTACAAACGGCTCAAAACAAATTGGTGGAATCAGAAAAAATGGCACAACTGGGTAGTTTAGTTGCCGGTATTTCGCACGAAATTAATACTCCTGTAGGTGTAGGTTTGGCAGCATCTTCATCACTGTCTACTCGTACTGCCGAAATTATAGATTTGTTTCAATCTAAAAAAATGAAACTATCTGATTTGCAGGTATTTTTAGAAACAGTTCAACATGCCAGTGATTTAATTCTTAAAAATTTACACAGAACCGCTGAATTAGTTAAAAGCTTTAATCAAGTTTCGGTAGACAATATGACCGAACAAAAAAGAGAATTTAATTTACATGAATATTTACACGATATTACTCGAAGTCTTGCTCCAAAATTTAAAGGTAGAAACATTCAAATTTCTATAACCTGCGATCAATCTATAGTTCTTGTTAGCTATCCCGGTGCATTTGCTCAAATATTTACCAATTTTATAGTTAATTCGCTCATGCATGCCTTTGACGAAACCGATACCGGTTCTATTACTATTGAAATAATTGATACAGATTCTACGTACACATGCATATATTCCGATAATGGTAAAGGTATTCCCAAAGATAACCAAGCTAAAGTTTTTGACGCATTCTTTACTACTAACACCAAAGAAGGTACGGGTTTAGGTATGAACATTACCTACAATTTGGTAACACAAAAATTGGGAGGCGAAATCCAATTGTGGAGTAACGAAGGTCAAGGAGTTCGCTTTACTATTGTGATTCCTAAACAAAATATTGTGGCTTAAATTCTCATGAAAATTCTTTCGAAACAACAAATTCGTGATGCCGATGTGTATACAATTTCTCACGAACCCATAGCATCTATTGATTTAATGGAACGTGCATCGCTTGCGTGCGTTGACGAAATATTGGAATATGTACCAAACGCTCGCGAATTTTGTATACTCTGCGGAAGCGGCAACAATGGTGGTGACGGGTTGGCAATTGCACGAATATTAGCAAAACGTCACTTTTCAGTTACGGTTTATAATATACAAACCGGAGCTACTAAATCTCAAGATAATTGTGTTAATTTAGAACGATTGTATAACACGCTGAGCCCTACTCTATCGCTTACTATTGTTGAAGTACAAACTAGTTCTGAACTGATTATTCATCAAGATGCTGTAATTCTTGATGCGTTGTTTGGGAGTGGCTTACATTCACCTATTGATGGTTTGACTAAAGAATGTATAACAAAAATTAATAGCTCTACTGCAAAAAAAATAGCTATAGATATACCTTCGGGACTATATTGTGATAAACCACAATTACCAAACGACTGTATATTTAAAGCTCATTTCACCATCACGTTTCAATATCCAAAATTATCGTTTTTATTTGCCGAAAACGAACAATTTGTGGGCGATTGGGCTATTGTACCTATTGGCTTATCTAAAGAGTTTGAAGCTACTGTTAATTCGCCATACAACTTCACACTTCACAAAGATGTAGTGCTACAACAATTTTCGCGATTTGCACATAAAGGCACTAAAGGGCATGCATTACTCATTGCAGGAAGTATAGGAAAAACGGGGGCTGCTGTATTAGCAAGTAAAGCATGTATTTTAAGTGGATGCGGACTCGTTACAGCCTGTATTCCTCAAAGTGCTAATGTTATATTACAAACAGCGGTACCTGAAGTTATGACTATCCACAACAATACAGCAGATTTTATATCGGCAATTCCAGAAACCGACTCATATTCTGCTATTGGTATAGGTCCGGGACTTGGCACACACCAAAGTACTCAAACTGCAGTGTTGCATGCAATAACACACTGCAACCAAGCAATGGTTATCGATGCTGATGCTTTAAATATTTTAGCCGAAAACAAAGAATATCTATCACAACTTCCGTAACGTCAATTCGACGTAAGAAAAACGCTTAAATTTTTGGTAAACATAGGGAAATTTAGTATATTTAACTTTCTA
>MWCJ01000069.1 GCA_002069975.1 Bacteroidetes bacterium ADurb.Bin217
GGTGATGTCGTGTATATTGAACGTGGATATACGGTAACGGTAACAGCAGATGCTGCATGTACGTCAGTAACTATAGGAACAAATACAAGTGGAGCAAATAGTACACTTACATTTAATAGTGGTCAAACATTAACCGTATCAGGAAATATTACAGTAGGTTATAATTCTAGTTATCAGGGTACTATAAATATGAATAGTGGTGGTACTTTGAAAATTGGAGGAGTATTAACATTAACGGCAAGTTCTTATACATTTAGTACTAATAGTGGTAATAGTGGAACTGTTGAATATACAGCTACAGCTGGGGGGCAATCAATACGACCAATTTCTTATTATAATTTAACATTATCAAATACTAGCGGTACTAACACAGCTACAGGAAATATTTCAGTAAACGGTACTTTAATAACAACTTCAGGTGGAACATTTGCAATGTCTACCTATCAATTAACAGGTAATTTAAATACTATAACAAATAACGGAACTATAAGCACGCAAAATACTTCAAATCCTGCTATTCCGGCTAATAAATCTTGGGGAGGAACAATAGTATTTGCAAAAGCAGATGGAGGGCAGAACGTTCCTTCTGGTTCTACGTTTACTAATGTAACCTTTAGCAATACAAGTGGCACTAATACAGCTCAAGGGCAAATACAATATACAGGTACTGGCACTTTTACAACTACATCCGGAGGTACATTAGCAATGGGAAGTAATTCGTTAAGCGTTTATAATTTTACGAATGCGGGCACAATTACATCTTCGTCAACTATTGCTATTAATAATACCGTAAATAATACTGGCACTTTAACACTTTCAAATAATAACCCGTTACCTACAGGTAAAATATGGGGTGGAACAGTAAATTACAGCAATACAAGTGGGAATCAAACAGTAGCTCAAGGTACTTATAATAATTTGACATGCAGTAATACGAGTAATACGAATACTATAAATGGAAATATTGTAGTAAATGGCACACTTACAACAACTTCGGGTGGAACATTATCCTTAAGTTCAAGTTCATACAACTTGTCAGGTACACTTTCAACAATTACTAATAATGGTACTATTTTAATTCCTAATACGAATGCGACGCCTTTACCTACAGGTAAAACTTGGGGCGGAAAAGTTAAATTTGACGCTTCGGGTGCAATTATGGTTGCCGGTACATATAATAATGTTGATATTAATAATAATGTTACAGTTTCTGGAGCCGTTTCAATTGGGGGTGTTCTAAATTGGACGAATAATGGAAAAATAACAACGACAGCTGTAAATACAATAACAATTACAAATACTTCTACCGCTGCCATTACTAATTATAATAGTTCACGGTTTATTAGCGGTCCGTTATCACTTACTATAGCAGCAAATTTAACTTCGTCGGCAAATAATTATGTATTTCCTATAGGAAAAGGAACAAATACAACAGACTATTATCCATATTCGATTACCACCTTAACAACAGGAGCAAGTGCACCGGTTCTAACTGTAGAAGTTTTTAAATCTAATGCGGGTGGTTCAGCTGATGGTACTACATTAGGTTCATTAAGTACCGGGGAGTATTGGTTGGCTTCATTTACCGGTAATTATACAAACGGTTCGGTTTCTTTGAGCAGAGGCGATAATAGTTTAAGTGGACTTAGTGGTATAGGGAGAAGTGCAACGCAAGGTGGAACTTATACTTCATTAGGAGGTACGGTAAGTGGCAATGCGGTAAATACGTCAAGTTTAACAAGTAATAGTTTAGGGTATTTTGTATTGGCGAAACTTCCATTTTATTCAAGACAAAGTGGAAATTGGAGTGACGCTACAACATGGTCTAATGCTTCATGTGGTGGTGCTGCAGCATCTTCAGCACCTGGTTCAGGAGATATCGTAACAATTTGTGGCGGAAATGTTGTAACTGTTTATGATAATACAAGTCCATCAATATCAAAATTAACAGTTACCGGATCAGGTTCTACGTTACAAATGAGTACCAATATTTGGGAGGATTCATTTACAGTTACAGGAAATACATATATAGATGAGGGAGGTAGTATTTTAGGAAGTACTAACACTCAAAAATATACGTATACATTTAATTATTTATATATAGGAACAAATACAACTTCTTCCGTAACTAGTTCTTTGGTAATGAATCAATCTAATCAACAATGTAATGTTACAGTATCAGGCATGCTCGTGCTTGGAAATTGTGCCGGAACAGGAACAGCGGTTTTTAATTATTCCCCCACGTTAACAATTGCAAGTACCTTAAATATTGCTAATAGAATGGTTCATGATAATGGTACGTATACCTTTGGATGTTCGGGTACATGTCCGTCAAATCCGTCAACAACTACCGCTTCTGATTGTTCTGTTATCACCGTCTCAGAAACCACCCGTACCGGATTTTCATATTGTACCGGTAATGGTCCATCTGCGTATCAAGCATATACCGTATCGGGTTCAAATTTATCTGAAGATATTACTGTTACAGCTCCTACCAATTATGAAATATCAATTTCGAGTGGTTCAGGATATGGTGCCTCTCTTACGTTAACAGAATCTTCCGGAACGGTTACTACTACTACAATTTATGTACGGTTGAAAGCAGGTTTAGGAGTTGCTGCGTACAATGGAGAAGTTATATCACATACAAGTACCGGAGCTACAACCAAAAATGTTACTTGTAGTGGTAGTGTTGTATCAGGAACATCAATTACTGTTAGTTCTGCTACTGTTACCGGGTTTTCCGGTTGCGATGGCTCTGCATCTTCGGCACAAACTTATACCGTATCGGGGCAGTGTTTATCTGGTGATATTACGATAACACCACCAAGCGATTATCAAATTTCTGTAGATAATTTTAATTGGGTTACGAGTCCTACCACAATAGCATTGTCTCCATCAAGTGGCAATGTTGGGGTTACAACCATATATGTACGTTTACGTCCAGGGCTTACCGTAAATTCATATAATGCACAAGTAATAACCCATACCGGCGGTGGTGCGGCACAACAAAATGTTACCTGTAGTGGAAGTATATATGCATATCCTACTGCAAATGCGGGGGCAGATATTTATGTGTGTAATTCAACATTTTATCAAGTAAATGCTACTTCGGTTGCATATTCTCCTTATGTTGCAAGCGGTGCTTATGTGAGTGGTGGTTCTGATGATAACCAAGGAGGAGCAATAGATAGAACTAATGTTGTAAATCCAGCACCCGAAGGAGTATATCAAACGGGAAGAAATGGTGCGCACGATTATACTTTTACGGGATTAACTTCTGGAAATATTTATCTCATACGATTACATTTTTCTGAACATTGGGGAGCTCCTGGACAACGACAATTTAATGTTGCAATTAATGGCGTTTCTAAACTTACTAATTTTGATATTAATGTTGCTGCTGGTGGGTTAAATAAAGCTGTTGTGAGAGAGTTTTATGTTGCAGCAAATGGTTCGGGACAAATTATTGTTTCATTTACTAATGGTGCTGCAAATACAGCCTTAAGTAGAGGGGTAGAGTTATATAATACAGGACAACTTACTGCTTCTGGTGGAGGGACATACGCGTGGAGTACAGGTGAAACTTCCCAATCTATATATGTTGGTCCTAGCGAAGCAACGTATACGGTTACTGTTACTACGAATGGTTGTTCGTCGCAAGATGCCGTGCAAGTTGCCGAGGGATGTGGTACTCCTGCACCTTTTTTAATTGCAGCTTCAAATGCATCGGTTGATGCTCCGTTTGAAGTAACGTTTACCGATAATGCTCCGTGGAGAGCTGCGGTTACAAGTGTTACCATAGATGGAACTCCCTTAACCGCAGGGTATGTAATATCTTCTGGTAAAATTACATTTACTCCGTCTGCTTCCAATCCTGCCGGTTTATTACAAGCAAGTGGTACAAAAACTATTCGGGTTATAGCAACAGGATATACAAATACAGCAGTGAGTCAAACGATAAATCCCGGTGCTGCTACAAAATTAGCAATGAAAACCCAACCGGTAGCTCCGGCAGCAAATGGAGCAGTATTGGCTACACAACCCCAAGTGTATTTGCAAGACCAATATTCGAACGTTACTACAAGCAATGCCGTTGTAACTGCTGCAGTAGGTGCCGGTACATGGACTATTGGTGGAACTCTTACTAAAACCGGTTCGTTGGGTACTGCCGCATTTGCTAATTTGTCGGCTTCGGCTGCAGGTGCGGTAACCGGAGCTACTATTACATTTACATCGCCGGGTTTAACGTCAGTTACGTCTGCTACGTTTAATATTCCTGATTTGCCAAGTATTACCATAGCTTCTCCGAGTCAAACAGGGGCAAGCAATATTGAAAAAAACTCTACTAAACAAGTAATCTCTGCATTTACTATAGCAGTAGCTACTGCATCTACCCAATTACAAACACTCACGTTTACTACTGCCGGTACCTATGCTGCAAGTGATGTTGTTAACTTTAAATTGTGGTATCATTCATCTAATGACATAACTGCTGCTACGCAATTAGGAGGCGAAATTACATCAGGTTTAGGAGCAGGAAGTCATACATTCTCTAATTTATCGCATGCTATTGCATCGGGAGTTACAGAGTATATCTGGATAACAGTAGATGTTGCAGAACATGCAAATTATGGAAAAACTATCAATGCAGCGTCTATTGCCAATGCGGATATTACCTTTGCAAGTGGTACTAAATCAGGGAGTGTTACTGCCGGTGGTACAAAAACTATTGTGTTAACCACTGCTCTTACAGGGTTTAACTACATAGGTGCAGGTCCGTCAAAATATCAATCATTTAATTTGGCAAGCACCGGATTGAGCCCCGCATCGGGAACTATTACAGTTACTGCACCTACAAATTATGAAATTAGTAAATCGCCAAATAGTGGGTATGGAGCATCGTTAAATTATACTTATAATTCAAGTACATTGTCGGAAAACGATGGAATTATGTATGTTCGCCTCAAAGCAGGTTTGAGTGCCGGTACCGATTATAATGGTGAAAATATTACCTTTAGTGGTGATGGTGGATATAATGCGCTTACTGTATCATGTAGTGGTGGAGTAGGGCAAATATATTACTTCAGACAAACAGGAAACTGGACTGAAGGTAATACCTGGTCGCTTAGTTGTAATGGTGGTGCTGCAGGTTCGTATCCAACATACAAAGATAGTGCAGTGTGTGCTTGTACCGGAATGAAATATGATGCCGGGTATACGCTAACTGTTGATGCGGATTTGACAGTAGGGGCAATTTATATTGATAGAAAACTTGATATTTCATCGAATAATGTTACGTTAACGGTTAAAAACACATTACAGCTTGGTAAAACAGATACATGGTCGGAAGGTCAAGGGTCGATAAATGTAGGCGATGGAACGTTAATAGTTGAAGGGGACTTAATTTTAGGATATAATAACGATAGTAATGGATTAAAATGGGATAATGGAAATATTTATGTTGGAGGTAATTTAATCTGTTCCGATGGTGGTGGTCCTTCTCCTCTTGAGGCTGGAACTGATGCGTATCAAAATTTATCGCTTCGTCCGGGTGGTGGTCCAGAATCTGACCCGTGGGCAGGCACGGTTCCTACCTATGCTGGTTCAATTATAATGACAGGTGAAAATAAAAGTATACAAGTAAATGCTGCTGCAGTTGATTTGGTGCGTATTAAATTAGAATCAAGTACTATTTCAAAAACAGGGAATGGTACGTTATATATTACCGAAAATATTGATTTTAATGGTCAAACTGCGTTTGAAAACTCTGTTGGTTCTGTAATAATTTCTGGAACTATAACAAATGCTGAAAATGCAACCTTAACCAACGACGCCATAGTAAAAATAGCAACTTCTACCAATAATTTAGCGGTGCATAGTGGTACGGCAGGAAGTACGACAGAATATAATTCGGTAGGTGATGAACCTGTAAATATTGGAACGTATTATAATTTAACAATATCCGGTGGCGGTACCAAAACATTGCAAGGTGATATTACCATTAATCATCAATTATATTTTCCTGATGCAGGATATATCGATTTAAATGGATATGATTTAACTATGAATGATTGGGAAGATGGAAATATTTATCCTATTACAAGTGCCGATAGATATATAATTTCGAGCAATGGTACATTTGTAATCAATGGTGTTGGTGTTGGCGAAACAGCTAATTTTCCTATAGGATTGAGTGCTGCCGATGCTGACTTTGCGAGAGTAGATATTGAAAATAATGATGGAACTAGATCTTTCACTGTTACAGGTTTATGCGATGGTTTATATAGTGATGGAACCTGTGGTGGAACAAATGGAGGATACCGTGCAACCAAACAAGCAGTTGATCTTACCTGGTTTATAACGTCGGCAAGTACCAATGCTACTATGACTTTGTATTGGCATACAAGCAGACATTTAACAGATTTTAGTACAACATCGTGTGCAGTATTTCACTATGGTTCCAATTGGGAATTACGTCCTACCCAAGGAGCTGTGTCTACCTATGATGGAAGTTATAGATATAAAACAGGTACAATCAATAGTTTTTCTCCATTTTCGGTGCAAAATGGCGAGGGCTTATTGCCTATAGAATTAGTGTCGTTTTCGGCAAAACAAAAACCGTTGGGTACGTTGCTTGAATGGGAAACTGCTTCGGAGCAAAACAATGAATTTTTTACTGTGTATCGTTCCAATAATGGTATTCAATTCGACCCTATTGCTCAAATTGCCGGTTCGGGAAATTCATCGCATTCGCAATATTATTCGTATTTCGATGCAAGTGTATTCCCCGGAATTACCTACTATCAATTGTCGCAAACCGATTACGATGGTACTATTAGTTTTTCTGATATAGTAAGCACTATTGTAGAATTACCTAATTTTGAACTCATTTCGTTTGCGTATACCAAAGCAAATCAATCTGTTTTAGAAATACAGTTTTCTGATTATGATGCGGAAAATACAATTCGTATTGTGGATTTGCTTGGTAAAGTAATGTATGAGCAAACATTTACGAAAACTACTTACGAACGTATCGAAATTGATTTACCTATAGGTACGTATACGTTATTTAATACCAATGATTCGTCGGTATATTCGCAAAAAATTCTTGTGAAAAAATAATATTATATAGGGTTGATGTTAAAGAAATATAAAAATGCGAGGTTTATCACAAGCCTCGCATTTTTTGTAATTTCAATTGTGGAATTCAATATAGAAACTCAAGTTAAGTTATTTTGCCTGCGCATACACACACGGAATTATCATTTCTTCCATAGAAATACCACCATGCTGAAAACTATCGCGGTAGTATTGTACATAATGATTAAAATTGTTTGGATATGCAAAAAAGTCTTGTTCGGCAGCAAAAATATAACTTGAACTTATATGTGAAATTGGTAAGCTAACGTCTTGAGGTTTTTTTATTTCAAATACTTCTTTGGGGTTGTATACTAAGGCTTTACCTTGTTTGTATCGCAAATTTGTTGTAATGTTTTTGTCGCCTACAACTTTTATCGGGTTTTGAACACGCACTGCACCATGGTCGGTTGTAATTATTATATCTACTTGTTTTTTCGATAATTCTTGTAACAATTCAAACAATGTAGAATGCGAAAACCATGAAATAGTAAGTGAACGATATGCAGCTTCGTCGTTTGCCAATTCTTTTATCATTTGCATTTCGGTACGTGCATGCGAAAGCGTGTCCACAAAATTGTATACCATCACCGAAAGTTGATGTTGTAGTATACCATGAATTTTATCGGTAACTTTTTTACCCGGATTAATAGCTGTAATCTTTTCAAAGTATATTTTTTCTGTATATCCCAATCGTTTTAGTTGTGATACAAGTAGGGATTCTTCATATTGATTTTTTTGTTCATCGTCTTCGTCGTTTATCCATAAATCCGGATATATTTTCGAAATTTCTAAAGGCATTAATCCTGCAAACAATGAATTTCTGGCATATTGTGTACTGGTAGGTAAAATGCTGCAATAGAGCGATTCTTCTTGCATAGTATAATATTCGCTTAATAGTGGACGAATGCTTACCCAATGGTCGTATCGTAAATTATCTATGACTAATAGTAATGTTTTTCGCCCCGATTTTATAATAGGTAATACTTTGTCTTTAATAAGCGATGGCGAAAGAATAGGTTTATCATCGGGATTTGATTGAATCCAATTACAATAATTTTTCTTAATGAATTTTGCGAAATTTGTATTAGCTTCATTATGTTGCATTCGCAATACTTCATCCATTCCACGGTCTTTGGAACGGGTAAGTTGAATATCCCATTGTGTAAGTTTTTTGTATATTTCAACCCAGTCGTCCCAGGTGTTTGCTTGCATTATTAGAATTCCCAATTGCGAAAATTCTTGTTGGTAATTTGAAGTGGTTTTTTGAGTTATTATTTCTGTTTGTTGAATATTTTTCTTAATCGATAATACTATTTGATTAGGATTTACCGGTTTTATTAAATAATCGTCTATTTGCGAACCAATTGCAGCTTCCATAATATCTTCGGCTTCGCTTTTTGTTATCATTACTATAGGTGTTTCCGGACATATAGCTTTAATTTGTACTAATGTGTCGAGACCACTTAAGCCGGGCATTTGTTCGTCAAGAAAAATTATATCAAATATGTGTTGTTTGCTCTCGTTTACTGCGGCAATTCCATTATTTACGGCTGTTACAGTATACCCTTTGGCTTCTAAAAAAAGTATGTGAGGTTTCAGTAATTCAATTTCATCATCTGCCCACAAAATGCGAATAGTTTTTGTCATATGTTGAAGTTTTGAATACTCAACGCAATATTAGCGAGTATAGTATTCGTCAAAGAATTTTAAATATGTTTCTATTGAGCGATCTTGTAGAAGAATAGAGTAATTCTCAAGAGAAATAATGCAATGTTTCGTAAATACTTTTTCTATGTTCTCATAAATTTCTTGACTGTAGTTTATTAAATCATAGTAATTCATTGCCTGATTTGCGTTTAGGAAAGAACTTACACTTACAATACTATATCCTCCATCGAGTTCTTTTGTGTCAATAGAAAAGTTAAAATTGGTAAAATAATCGAGATTATAATTAAGTACATTAAATCGTAATTTTTTAATATCTACAAATTCTGTTTTTGCTGCAATTACATATACATGTTGCGTTGGTAATTGATTGAATGTATATAAAATTTTTTCTTGTTTTTGTTCTTCTTTTTGTATACTTGCTTTAGTTTTTTCAGGAGCTACTTCTACCATTTTCTTTTGATTTTCTTCTATGGAAAGATATTCAAGAATAGATTTTGCTAAATCACTTACCGGTTCTTTTGGATATGTTTGAATAATGTTTTGCATATTGGTTTTCATTGAAGCTATTCCATATAATTTTCCTTCGGCAGTAGCTTTTAGAAAATCAAATTTTGATTGCAAATAGCTGTCTTTGTATTGCGGTTCGAATTGACTACATAATTGAATAACACCAGAAAAATCTCCTTTTACAAATAAGCGATAACTATCGGCATAATTTTTTTCTAAATCTTTATTTTTTTGCTTAATTTCTTTGTGAAAGTCGGGGTTTATAAGTGCTTTTGCATAATTGCTTTCGGGATATTTGTCAATAATAGTTGTTTTGTATTCCTCAGACTTTACAAAGTTTTTTTCGTTAGCATATAAAATATGTAAATAATATAAAGCTATAGGTGTATTAATACTTGCCGGAAAACGCTTAATAAATGATTCGAGCGATGAAATTGCATACGTATTATCGCCAATTAAATTCATATAAGCCATACCGGTATTAAACATACCTTCTTCAATTTTTTTTGTGGAAATTGTAAGTAACGAATCGGTTAAAGGAAGATATTGTAAATAGTATTCGCGAGATTTTATATCGGTAATAACAGGTTTTTTATCTGTTTCTTCTTGAATAGTATCTTCCTCGGTGGAAGTAGTTTCATCAAATTGATTGGTAAGTTTAGAACTTCTTCGCCAATTATCTTCTAATACACGATCGCCCCATATTTTTTTAAATTCTGCTTTTCCAAATGTTACCACAGATTCATTATAAAAATAAAACGAACCACTTAATTTTTGATTTTGAGAACCAAAATCTTGATTATACATCTGCGAATTTAAATTTGCAATTTCTTCTTGGTTACGTTTAATTTCTTCTTGAGCTATTATAGATTGTATTTTTTTGTCAATCAGTTCATTTCGTTTGTTTTCGGGCATACGAGCTATACCTTGTAAACTATCTTGAGTATATGCCATTAGATAATTTGTAGCTAATACATTTAAATTATCTGATTTTACCTTAATTTCAGTATAATTTCTGTAATCAAGTGGAAGTATAGCAATACAACTATCGTAATACGGTTGCGATTCTATATATTTTCGTTGATTATAGTAAATATTGCCTATTGATAGGTATGAAATAGCTTTTTGTTGTTTATTAGAATTACTTGATTCTACCGATTTTATATAATTTGTAAGAGCATTTGCTTCATCGTTTTCGGCATAGTATACATTTGCTAAAGCAAAATATATTTGGTCGCGATATTCTTTGTTTTTATCGTCGCGAAGGAGTTTAGTAAGCAGTGAAATAACTTCTTTGCTCGATCCTGCACCACTTTCAAACGATGTTGCTCTATTAATTTTTGCGTTAAAAGTCATGTCGTAGGGTGGATTCATTGCTTCAACTTCTTTGTAATAAGCCATAGCTTTTGCATTATCACCAATTTCTTGATGTAATTGAGCTAAAATGAATGTATACCGAATTTTATTAAATTTTTTAGTTTTTGAATCGCGAGCAATTTTTAGGTGTTGAATAGCATCGTCATATTTTTTTTGCAAAATATATACATCGGCATATACTGCATTTGCTTCGCTTTTGAGATCTTCCGGAAAATCTTTGTCTTCCATTATTTTATCTAAAACTTCTTTTGCATCGTCTATTTGTCCCATTTCTTTTTTGGTATGTGCAAGCCAAATATTTGCTTCGTACCGAATAGGACTGTTCTTGTATTCATTAATTATAAACATAAAGTTTTTTTGTGCATCAAAGTAATTTTGTTTATAAAACAAAGCTTTGCCCATAAGTAAATACGAATCGTCTACCCATGAATTAAATTCTTTTTGATAATAAAAATCTTTTTGTTTTTGAGTTGTAAGCGGTCGTTTTTGAGCCGGTTTTACTGTAATTGAATGTTCTTTTATAAGTTTAGTGCATTTCAATAGAGTTCTGTCTAAATCAGATGATGCCGCTTGTAAGTTGTCTTTTTGAGCATAATAAAATACCGGCAATATATTATTGTATGGTTCTTTGTATGATTTTTCAATATTTTGCATGCCGCTTTTAAAAGCTTCGCGAGCATTAAAGTATATATTGTACCGCGATGTTAGGTTATGATATGAACGTGTTACGACAGTGTTTTTTTGTGTCGTACATGCTATACTCACCAAACTTATGAGGGTTATATAAAGTATTTGAATTTTTCTGTTTTGCACTAATGTTCTTTTTTATAGAAAACTGTCAAATATCGAAAATATTTTTTAGGCAGCAAACATTTTCTATAAAATTACTTGTAAATCCCTTGTATTGTTTTGTTTTCTAATAATGAATGATGTTGATTTTTACAAAATTATGTGTGTAATTTTATTTTTTTATACAAGTAACTTGTTTTATAACAGTATTGTTTGCTAAAATACTAACTATATATGTTCCATTTGGAACAGATTGTAAAGGAAAAACTTGTGAGTATGTTCCGGCGTTTGCATGATTATTAGTTTCGTTATATATAGTTTCGCCAAGTATGTTTTGAATTCTAATAATAACATGTGTTGGCAATTCTAACGTGTAATTTACACATATAAATTCGCTACATGGATTTGGATAAACAAATGCCGAATTTTCGAGTTTTTCAAATGTGGCAATATCGGTAGGTTTATAGTTGTAGGGATAATAAATTTTTGAAATATTTTCGTCCATCCATGCTGTTCGTTCTGTTAACCATTGTTTCATGGTTGCAATATCTTCTTCGTAAGTGAGCGAAACATTAAATCCCCATAAATTTAAAATATAATGGTTTTCTAACATCCAGGCTTGTTTGTTGCGTTCTATAGCCGGACCTAAATATGCTACCATAGAATCTATGTCAGATATTAGTTTTTCTGTGCGTAATTCATTGTTGCGTAAGTATTCCCATCGCTCGTTGAATTGTCGAACCATAGCGGTGTCTTTAAATATTTTTTTGTGTTGCAATTTTCCGTTTGTACTTTGGCTAAACTGCCATCCGTTGGTTGACATGGCATTTTGAAAATTTGAATTTCCAAATGCTAAATCAAAATCCCACACAGGTCCATAATGTATTTTTGAATCAAAATCATCACTATTTTTATACATATATGTGCTATTAAGAAATGCATCGGGATTTTTGGCAAGTTCGTTAATAATTGTAAAATCTAAATACGAAGGAATGTCAATATATTTTTTATATCCACGTTCGGTAAGTAATACAGAATCGTGCAGTGAACGTTGGAATTGCAACATAAATCCGGTAATGTAATCAGTTTGTATTTGTGTAATTTCATCATCAGCAGGGTATACTATACCAATATTTCCATAGGTGTCTTTGTCGTATTTCAGAATATATCCGCCAGTTACATTCACTGTTGCTGTTGCCGGAAGTTTTTCTATATCTACTCTATGTTTGTCGCGTTTTATTTTTTCAATACATACATATACACCAAGGTATTCATCGTTAAGGAATAATTCACAAAACTGAGTACGAGGGGCATATTGTCCTATCGAATTACTTAGGTGGTATGCCAATGCATTTCGAATGAGGCTTCTGTCTGCCAAAGGTCCATGGAATACCCAATCGTTTTCTGCCGGCATTCCTAATAGTACAACACTGGTGTCATTACCGTCAGCATCGCGTGTTTCTACACTATAATTTTTTTTCGCCCACCCCAACGAAGATTGTCCTCGAGGTTCTATGCCAATAGGGCCATCATAGGCAGAAGGTACGTCGGTATAGTAATTATATAATCCTTGTGCATTATGAATTATTTGCATGTGAGCAGTAACTTTTTTGTCGCAATTATCTATACCAAATTCATCGGTAAAAACTTTGACAATTGGTAATTTTGAAGAATCTACACTTATTTGTTTTATCGCAAAAAATTCCCATGAATATGGATTATATGTTTTTTGACTAATATCTCGTAAAGTGCATTCAAAACCTAAATCAGTTCCGGTTAACGAATCGTTGTGTACTTCAATAGCAAGAATATTTTCGCCGGAGAGCAAACATGTTTTGAGTATGGTGCTGTCTATATAATATCCTAAAAGTGGCGAACAGTGTTGACGGGTAAATATTTTTTCGTGAGAACGAGTAGCAAGCATTGTATATGATGATGGTGTGTTGGCGATTCCCATATTTACACGTAATACTTCTACGCCATTAATGTATGCAATGAAGCCGTCGTCGTAGTCGCATAGTAAATTCATTTTTTCTACAGCTTTAGCTTCAGCTATTTCGAATGGAATTCGAATGTATACCGAAGGTAGTGGACCGGAAAGTTGAGTAGAATCATTGGTATTGCCGTACCCTAAACATTTATATCCCAATTGCCAATTGCTATCGTCAAATGCTACTGTATTCCATGCAGCATTGGGTTCTTGTGTTCCGGGAAAAAATGTATATGTTTCGCCGCCTAAATATTCTTGCGAATGCAAGGTAATGCTTATGCATACAGCTATACAAAGTGTTGCTAAATGTTTCATTTATAAAAGAATAAGGTTTTTAAAATATTGTTGTTAATTATCTGTCAAGTTTCACAAGGTTGTTTATGATAACTTGTATTAATTATTTTCAAAGATAAAACTTTATTTTTAAATTCA
>MWCJ01000070.1 GCA_002069975.1 Bacteroidetes bacterium ADurb.Bin217
ACTTCGTCGGCACTTCGTTTGGCAAATGCTAAAACAGAATTTGATGGAATATAGGGTGTTTGAATTTCGTGAACATATCCATAGCGTGGAGAAAAGATGCTTATACCACCTCCATCGGTACCTACCCATATATTTCCACGAGCATCTTCGGTTATGGTACTTACCACATTGTGTGCTAACCCTACATCCATTGATGTGTGTTGCACTTTGTTTTTGGCAGGATTAAATAAAAATAAGCCATTCCCTTGTGTTGCAACCCATATAGAATTATCGGTGTCGCACAAAATAGAATTTATACTTGCTATTTTTACTCCTTCGGTCTGATATTCTTCAATTTTGTAAAATAAATTATTATAATCGTAAACCCATAACCCATTGTAATTAGTTCCTATCCATATGTTTCTCGATGAATCGCGAACAATTGATGTTATATAGTTTTGTTCAATTTCGGGAAAATCATTAGATTTTACTAAAACATGCGATTGGGGATGCAGTTCATATATTCCACGTGAAGTTCCTACATACATTAAATTGGCATGTATTTTACAAAATGTTGGTATTCTAAGTATTCCCAATTCGTCTTGTAATGGATATACTTTTAAATTTTTTTGTTGTGAATCTACGTACAATAAACCGTTTTTTGCTGTCCCAAACCAAAAATTACCTTCCTCGTCTTGCAACATAGAAATTATATGTATTTGATTAAAAACAGGAAATTTTTTACAGAAGAATTCAAAGCTAGCTGTTTCTTCTTTGTATTTAAGAACTCCATGAGTGGTTAGGGCATATAAAGTATTTTTAGATTCGTAAAATTTCGAAATCGATGGATATTCTAAATGATAATCAAAACTAAAAGATTTGTTTTCGAACATATCTTTATGCTGGTTATACATCATTATAGTACCATTATGCGAACCAAACCAAACTCTTCCTTTGGAATCAGAAAATACACAATTAAAATCGTTGCGAAGCACTGCTTGATGTGTTTGTTCCGATTTAATAAAGGGATGAAAAACCAAACCGTCGAAGCGGTTCAATCCATATGATGTTGACATCCAAATATATCCCGATGTGTCTTGTGCTAATGAAAAAATAAAATCGTCGGATAATCCATCTTGTCGTGAATAGTTTTGAAAATTGCAAAAAAATTGTGCATGTACCCCAAAACCGGATAAAAAACAAACTGCAATAATTGCAATAATTCTATTCATGAATGTGATTTTACGTTTTGTTTTGTAACAGTATAATGTAGTTTTTATAATTGAAATGCTTGCAAAGGGAAACCACACTTCAAATATAGGATTTTTTTATGAATTAATAAGAAACTGTTTAAATTTCATTATTTAATTAATTTTTGTTCCTTTGAACTTCATATTTCATAAAAATCTCCTCAAATAGGAAAGCTATTCTTGTCTATTTTTATTTATCTGAAGCTCAAAATCTCCAAAAATTTTAATTAAAAACAAAATCTAAACAGTTTCTAAATATATTGAATTTGTTTAACCAGAATTTCAATACATTTTAGGGAAGTCTAAAAGTCTATAGTCCGGAAAAGTCCATAGCTATTGGTAGCATGACAAATGTATGTGAAAATTGTTATATTTTATATCCTATTGAAATTTCAATATCAAATCGCATTTTTTTGTCTATTATAGTTTTATCTTTTTTAGTAACTCCCGATGCTGTATAATCATAAATTATTTTATGATTAAATCGTTTCGATGTCATAGAATAAAAATGAAAATTTTCTATAATATTTATTTCTACTTTTTTAAAATCTAATCTATTTCCAAAACCAATTATTTTAGTATTGTATATCTCTTTTAAGTCGAAAGTATATCCAAATTCTTGACTTGGTTGAAAGAAATCATTTCCATTTGTATTTCTATACAGATATCCAATTTGAATAAAAAGTTTGTATACCTCATCAACATTTAATTGAAAGTCATAATTTAATCCAATATTATACCCTGTTGTCGTTCCTTTTTCAGTAGGCCATTCAGTCATTATTTTTGGCAATCCATATTGCCTATTCACATCTTGTCCATACAATTGAATAGCATGATTCTTATATTTGTATTTTAAATATCCACCATAATCATACGTCCAATTAGAACTTATTAATCCTATTGTCCATCTATTTTCTTGACAATATGAAATTAATGTAAAAAGGGAAAATATGTATGTAAATAATATTCTATTCATTGTTATAAATCTCTCAGTTGAATTACATTCTATCAATTATTACTCCTATAAAAAATAGAACAAAATATGCTGATGTTATCCAAAAAATAATTTTTTCTATTATATGCCAATGTAACTTTTTAATGAAAATTTTAGAATTATTAATATTCCCGTTAACGATAGTAGATATAGTATAAAGAAAAATATAATTGATACGTTTGTAGAAATGCTAAATTGTAATAATGTCAAATATTTTTATATTTCTTTGATAGCATATAATTTACAAATATATAAAAACCCTTACCCTAAAACCGCATAAAAAGTGTAATTTTGCAAAAAATAATATTGGTATATGATTACAGTTTCAAATTTGGCCATTCAGTTTGGCAAACGCACATTATTTCAAGATGTTAACTTAAAATTTATTCCCGGAAATATTTACGGGGTTATTGGGGCAAATGGTGCAGGTAAATCTACATTTTTAAAAATACTTTCGGGCGAAATAGAATCTACTCGCGGCTTGGTTAGTCTCGAACCCAACGAACGATTGTCGGTTCTTAAACAAAATCACTTCGAATACGATGAATGTACCGTTATTCAAACGGTGCTTATGGGATACAAAGAATTGTGGACTATCATGAATCAAAAAGATGCATTGTATGCCAAACCGGATTTTTCTGACGAAGATGGTCTGCTTGCTGCCGATTTGGAGGAAAAATTTGCCGAAATGAACGGCTGGAATGCTGAAAGCGATGCTGCTATGTTGTTGAGTGGTTTGGGTATTGCCGAATCGCATCACGATAAACAAATGAAAGAATTGAGTGGTAACGAGAAGGTTCGTGTAATGCTTGCTCAAGCCTTGTTTGGTAGTCCCGACAATCTCTTGCTCGATGAGCCTACCAACGACCTTGATGTGGAAACAGTTATGTGGCTCGAAAATTTTCTCTCAAATTTTGATAAAACAGTATTGGTGGTTTCGCATGACCGTCACTTTTTAGATGCAGTATGTACCCATACCGTTGATATTGATTTTGGTAAAGTTCAATTGTTTGCCGGTAATTATTCGTTCTGGTACGAAAGTAGCCAACTTGCTTTGCGTCAGCAACAACAACAAAACAAAAAAGCTGAAGAGAAAAAGAAAGAATTACTGGAATTTATTGCTCGCTTTAGTGCCAATGTTGCAAAATCGAAACAAACTACCAGCCGTAAAAAAATGCTCGAAAAATTGAATGTTGAAGAAATTATGCCTTCTACGCGTAAATATCCGGGTATTATATTTAAACCTTCACGAGATGTGGGCAACAAAATATTGGAAGTTCATGGCTTGCATGCTACTATGGAAGGAGATGTGTTGTTCAAACATGTTGATTTTACGGTAGAAAAAGACGATAAAATTGTATTTCTGTCGAAAGACCCACGTGCTATGACAGCTTTGTTCGAAATTATAAGTGGTAACAAAAAACCCGATGGTGGGCATTTCGATTGGGGAGTTACTGTTACGTCGGCATATTTGCCAATTGACAATTCATCGTTTTTTACTTCAGATATTAATTTGCTCGATTGGCTTGCTCAGTTTTCTGACGATACTCACGAAATATTCTTGCGTGGGTATTTGGGACGTATGTTGTTTTCGGGCGAAGATGTATACAAAAAATCAAGTGTGCTATCGGGAGGAGAAAAAATGCGTTGTATGATTTCGCGAATGATGCTTAAAGATGCCAATGTACTTGTGCTCGATTCTCCTACCAATCATTTGGATTTGGAGTCTATTCAGGCATTTAACAATTCGCTTACGCAATTTCCGGGTATAGTACTTATGACCTCGCATGACCACGAATTTATTCAAACGGTATGTAACCGTATTATAGAACTTACACCTAACGGAATCATTGACAAACGTATGGATTACGACGATTATATAGTTGACGAAAAGGTAAAAGAATTACGAAATAAGTTATATAAATAGGCTTCTATGACATTCGACGAATTTAATATTCATGAGCAATTGCTCGAAGCTATATCGTATATGAATTACGAAAAAGCATCGCCTATTCAAGAATTGGCTATTCCACCTGCATTGCTGGGACACGATATATTGGCGTGTGCACAAACCGGTACCGGTAAAACGGCTACGTTTGTAATTCCTGTAATTCACGATATTGTAACAAATAAATTGGAGGGGACTACAACTCTTATCCTTGTTCCTACTCGCGAATTGGCTATTCAAATTCATCAAGAAATTCAGGGATTCTCATATTTTACCGATACTACCAGCAAACCTATTTATGGTGGCGACAAAGGTGCCGATTGGGATGCTCAGAAACGTGCGTTAACCGAAGGTACTAATGTTATAATTGCCACTCCTGGTCGATTGCTTGCACATTTGAAATTAGGGTATGTAGATTTTAAACAGATTCAGCATTTTGTACTCGACGAAGCCGACAGGATGCTTGATATGGGTTTTTACGACGATATTCAACAAATTTTATCGTATATTCCCGAAGAGCGACAAACCTTGTTTTTTAGTGCTACTATGCCGCCGGTGATTCAAAAACTTGCCGACAAAATTTTACAAAATCCCAAAGAAATTAGAATATCAATTTCAAAACCAGCCGAAGGGGTTACACAAAAAGCTTATTTAGCATATCCTCATCAAAAAAACGAAGTAATTCATCATATTTTACAGCAAAACCCCAATTACGATAGCATTATCATTTTTACGTCTACCAAGCGTGCGGTACAAAAAATTGTGCATGATATTTCTCGCAAAAATCCAGGCATTTCAGTACAGGGAATTTCTTCTGATTTAGAGCAAAAAGATAGAGAAGAGGTATTGCTTAAATTTCGCTCAAAAAATACCAAAGTATTGGTAGCAACTGATGTTATGAGTCGTGGTATCGACATCAAAGGAATAAATTTAGTGATAAATTACGATGTGCCGGGCGAAGCGGTAGATTATGTTCACCGTGTTGGGCGAACAGCTCGTGCCGACTCCAAAGGTGAGGCTATTACACTCATAAGCGATGTAGATATGTACAAATTTGCTCGTATAGAAGCATTAATTGAAAAAGAAGTTCCAAAACTTCCTATCCCTGCTCATTTAGGCGAAGCACCTGTATGGAAAGCAAAATCATCGAAACCACAGGGGGCAAGACCACAGGGGAATAAACGCCATAATAATAAGCCGCACGGAGGAAAAACCCAGGGAGACAAACCACACGAAGAAAAATCACACGGAGAAAAACCGCAAGGGCAAAAGAAAAAGCGATTTTGGCGTCCCAAAAAGAATCCAAATTCTCAATCGAATGAAACCAAATAAGATTGTTTGGATAGGTATAGTTTTGCTTATTATTGTATCTGTAGCTATAATTTTGTATTGCACGCGTATACAAGCTCAATCTTCATTGCAAACAAATTCTAAGAGTGAATATAAGCCTATTCCCAAATTAGAAATCCCATGCAACACCACTCATATACAACGGCAATTCTATGCATTTGAATATATCGAAGAACATGAACAATCTCTGTGGGTTGCTTATATGCTTACATCACGAACCCAAACTACAATACATAAGCGTTCCAATTCTTTCTATCCCGACCCATTGGTTGCCACCCAAACAGCCACCAATGCCGATTATTCAAAATCGGGTTACGATAAAGGACATCTTGCTCCTGCTGCCGATATGAATTGGTCGGCTCAAGCTATGAAAGAATCCTTCTATTTTAGTAATATGTCTCCTCAGTTGCCGGCGTTTAATCGTGGAATTTGGAAAACACTCGAAGAGCAAGTTCGAGTGTGGGCTCAAAAATTCGATACATTGTACGTTGTTACCGGACCAATTTTAGAATCGGAATTACCTACTATTGGCGTAAATAAAGTAAGTATTCCTAAATTTTTTTATAAAGCTATTGTAGTATACAGTAAAGCACGTATACAAGGCATTGCATTTATTCTTCCGCATGCAGCATCGGGTAATTCTATATTTTCGTATGCTGTGCCTATCGATAGTGTTGAAACAAAAATTCAACGTGATTTGTATTGTGCATTACCTCAATCTATAGAAAACTCAATAGAAAGTTCTTTGCAAATAGATTTGTGGAAAACCAAATAAAAAAACAGTGTTGAGTAATAATATGTAATGTTTTTTTGTTATATTTGTCAAAGAAACTAGTATTAAAAAACTTTTTGATTTAGAAACGTAATTTATGAATATAGTAAATATAAATAAACGAATATCTGTTTTGGTAGCTGAAGATGATGATACCAATTATTTTTTTATTTATTCTATTCTATCGCGTGCAAATGTTGAATTATATCGTGCTGTAAACGGACGAGAAGCTATTGAAATTTGTAGGGACCATCCTGAAATTCAACTTGTTTTTATGGATATTAAAATGCCTGAAGTAGATGGCATAGAAGCTACCATAGCTATTAAAGCTATGCGTCCATCACTTACTATTATAGCTCAAACAGCCTATGTAATGCAAGAAGATAAAGAAAAAGCTTTACAAGCCGGTTGTGATGGTATTCTTCCAAAACCAATTAAAAAAGCCGATATGTTGGCGTATTTGGATAAATACTGGGAACAAGAATCGTAAATCGTTGATTAATTTTTTATTTTTTAGAAGTTCAAGTATCGTTTATTGAATAAGGACATCTCTATCTGAATCGAGCTTGATAAAAATAAATAACAACATAGTAAATCCCCACAGCGAAGATCCTCCATAACTAAAAAATGGTAACGGAATTCCAATTACCGGCATTAATCCTATAGTCATACCAATATTTACCAAGAAATGGAAAAATAGTATAGATGCTACACAATATCCGTATATGCGGCTAAATTGGGATCGTTGCTTTTCGGCTAAAAACATAATTCGCAATATTAATAGTAACATGCTTAGAATTACAATAGTAGAACCCACAAATCCCCATTCTTCACCAACAGTACAGAAGATAAAGTCAGTACTTTGTTCTGGCACAAAATTGTTCTTGGTTTGAGTACCTTGTAAAAAGCCTTTTCCTAAAAAGTCACCGGAACCTATGGCAATTTTTGATTGAATTACATTAAATTCTAATCCTTTTGGATCTGATTCTAACCCAAAAAATACCCGTATTCGTGATTGTTGGTGAGCTCCCAATACATCATGAAAAATATAATCTACCGAATAGGTAAACCCTAAACTTGCTACCGTTAAAAAATATGTTAGAAATATTATTTTTGATTTCTTTTTGTAAATATACATAATTGCAGGGACTAAAAGTAGTACCAATCCAATGGCAAATGGCATAAATTCGGGTAATTGCAATTCGAAATATTGTTGAATTGCCCAAGGTATTATGAATACTGCAATAATACCATACATATATAAAGAGCTAAATTTATTGGTGCGAGCATGATACCAGTATACACCATAAGCCAGCAGCATTACCCCTAACGAAACAAACCAAGAATTATATATTATTGAAAATGAAAACACAAATACGGTGTATACCACTGCTACCAATACCCAACCAGACATCCCCAACCGATAAAATACTAATAAAAATGCTCCATACACCAAAGCTGAACCGGTATCATTTTGTAATATAATTAATAAAATGGGTAAAAGAATTACAATAGAAGCTCGAAATAATGTGCTAAAATCAGTTATTTTTTTTCCGTAACCACTTAAATATCTTGCTAATACTAAACTTGTAGCTAATTTAGAAAACTCCGAGGGTTGAAGTCTAAAATCACCTATTTCTATCCATGCACGTGCTCCTTTAATATCGGGAGCTATAAAATACGTTATTACGATAAGTCCTAGTACTGCCAAATATATCGGATACGATAATCCGGAATAAAATTTACTGTCAATAATAATTATAGAAATTGCAATAATCCCTGCTGCTACTATCCACAGCATTTGTTTGCCATATTTTTGACTAATATCAAAAATATTACCAGCATCTTCGTTATATACTGCTGCAAATATGTTCATCCATCCTGCCAAAACAAGACCAATATATAAAAATATAGTAAACCAATCTAATCGGCGAACTAAATCTGTATCTCTATTCCGCATTGGCTTTGTGTATTAAATCCATTTCTAACATTCGTTTGTCCCATGCTGCTCTCTTTACTGTATCGGTTAAGTATTTTTCGATAAGTAAACTTGCAATTGGTGCAGCATACGTAGCTCCATACCCCGAATTTTCAACATATACAGCAATTGCAATTTTAGGATTTTCACGTGGAGCAAATGCCATAAATATTGAGTGATCTTTTCCATGTGGATTTTGTGCTGTTCCTGTTTTTCCACATATGGTAATTCCGGGAATTGCTATATGCCTTGCCGTAGCTCCATATTCTCCTTGAACTACTCTATACATTCCTTCTATAATTGGTTCAAATACTTCGGGTTTTATGCTTGTAACATGTTTTTGTTTAAAAGAATTATCTATGGTTGTGTCAAGAATCTCTCTCACAACATGAGGTGTATAAAAATAACCTCTGTTTGCAATTATTGCTGCTGAATTTGCCATTTGTAGCGGCGTCATACTTATTTCTCCTTGTCCAATAGATAATGATACGATAGTAAGTGATTTCCATCGATTTTTACCGTAATATTTATCGTAATAGGTTGGTAAGGGAATAATTCCCGGACGTTCACTTGGCAAATCTATACCAAGAGTTTTTCCTAAACCCATAGAATTCATATGTTTACGCCACACTTCATACCCATTTCGAACACTTCCGTATTTTTCGGAATCTATAATAGCTCTAAATATGGTACAATAATAAGCATTACATGACATTTGAACGGATTCTAAAAGACCTACTGTAGGAGGATGTTCGTGGCAACCTACATGTAGTCCTCCGGCAAAATATCCACCTTTACATGTTACAGTAAATTGGGGAGTTATAATGCCTTCGTGTAATGCTACTAAAGCATTTAATACTTTAAATGTTGAACCTGGAGGATATCTATCTCCTTGAATTGCTCTGTTATATAATGGTTTATATGGATCGTTTTCTAAAATTTTATAATATTTATTTACATTTTGTCCTACCATTAAATTTGGGTCAAACGTTGGACTCGAAACTATTGTCAATATTTCGCCCGTAGATGGTTCTATGGCAACTACACTTCCAATTTTGTTTTTCATGAGTTGTTCCGCATAGTATTGCAATTCAATATCTATTGTAGTAATTATATCTTTACCTAAAATCGAAGGCTTATCGTGTCGACCTCCTTCCAGTGAGCCTTTTACTCTTCCT
Organism: Bacteroidetes bacterium ADurb.Bin217; assembly: GCA_002069975.1. Taxonomy (GTDB): domain Bacteria; phylum Bacteroidota; class Bacteroidia; order Bacteroidales; family UBA1715; genus MWCJ01. The sequence goes on from MWCJ01000070.1 coordinate 9,450, forward strand.
TTTACGTCGACTTGTTGATATGCTGCCCCTTTTATTCCTCGTAAGTATTTATCATATACTTTTTCTATTCCAATTTTACCTATATAATCACCTTGTTCATAGTAAGGGTCGTTGGCTATGTTTTGTTTGTCAACTTCACGAATATATCCAAAAACTAATGCACCGCAGTTGTATAAATAATTTCGAACAGTACGCACTTGCACATAAAAACCGGGAAAATTATGCATTTTCTCTTGAAGTAAAATATATGTTTGTGCACTAATCTGCTTTACTATAGGGTAGGGACGAAATTTATTTTCTTTTGCTGCATTAGCTAATTCTTTAATAAAAACCGATTTTTCTATTCCTAAAATAGAAACTAATTGAATTGTATCTAAATCTTTTATTTGACCGTAAATTACCATTAAATCATATGCGGGTTCATTGGCAACTATTAATTTTTTGTGGCGGTCGTATATCAAGCCTCGTGCAGGATGTTTTACAACCAATCGTCGAGAGTTGTTTTCGGCACTTAATTTATACGAATCATCTATAATTTGAATATAAAATAGTCGTAGAATAAAAATTATGGCTACACCTATAAAAATGGCCGAAATTATAATTCTGCGAAATGCTAAATCCATTATTTTTTATATACTAAATATTGACTTAATACTATGAGTAACATAGTGAAAAATATATTTATAATAGCTCGAATTATTAAAAATAATGATTCGTCAAAAGAAAAAGAAAGATTAAAAAATAGAATTGTATGATGTATACTTACAATTATAAGAGCATATTGAAAAAACCATCGAAATCCATAATAAGCTAGCATTGGTTGCGAGTTTAAATCGTACCCTTGTCGAGGAGCCATTTTAGCTAAAATGTAGGGGCGTAAAAATGCAATTGCTAAAGTTGCACTGGCATGCACACCAGGGCTATTTGTTGAAAAATCGATAAGTATACCTAAAATAAAACCTAATATCAATAAAAATGTTTTGTGAATATCAAAAGGAAGCATTATAAAAAAGAGAACATATACATACGGTAAGCTATATCCAAAAATAGGTATATTATTGAATATCAATATTTGAAGCCCAAATAAAGTAAAAAATCGTAGTATATTTTTTTGAAATAAATTTCCCATTATTTTTGTAATGCTTCTAATTGTTCACGCTCTTCTTTATATAAATTTTTAACAACATATACAAATTCCAAATTTTTAAATTCAGTAGAAAGGTTTACTTTAATTGAGTAAAAATTATCGAAATCTGTTTTGTTAAATGATTCTATAGTGCCAATCATAATATTTGGTGGGTATATGTTAGAAAACTCATTGGTTACTAATGTGTCTCCAGTGTTAAATTTAACATGAAAAGGAATTTCGGCTAACGATGCAATTCTATAATCGTTCCCATTCCAATATATCGATCCAAAATAATTGCTGTTTTTAAATTTTGCACTCACTTTGTATTGAGCATGTAATACAGACATTACGGTACTAAAATGTTCCGAAACATTTGTAACTACCCCAACAATACCCGATGAACTTATAACAGCCATATTGGGTAATATGCCATGTTTTTTGCCTTTATTAAGGGTTAAGTAATTATGTGTTCTATGAATTGAATTATTAATAACACGAGCTACCATATATTCGTAGTGAACATTGGTAATGGTGTCATTTATTGTTTGTTCAATACGTGAAGTGTCAATACGAGAAAAAATTTGATTTTTGAGCAATCGAGAATTTTCTTCGGCTAATTGTTCATTGATAGTTGCCAAATTAAAATACTGACCAATAGCTTGGTTTACCGAAAACATTCGAGCAAAAATAGCATTGCTCGATGAAATAAAATGTGTTTTTTGTGGTTCGTTAAATGATACAATAAGAGATATACACACTATTTGCAAGAGCAAAAACAAAAGAATTACATGTTGTTTTACTATGAAGATTAACAGATTCCTCATGCTTGCATATAGAGTTTATGTGTATATACATTCTTACCGTAGCAATATGTATTATCGAATTAAAAATTGATAATTGTCTATGTTTTTAAGAGCTATTCCTGTACCGCGAGCTACTGCATGCAAAGGATCTTCTGCAATATGAAACTTAATTTTGTGCTTTGCTTCCAATCGTTTTGCTAACCCTCGCAATAATGCACCACCACCTGCCAAATAAATACCACGGCGATAAATATCTGCATACAATTCCGGTGGAGTCTGTTCAAGAGCTGCTAATATTGCAGCTTCAATGCGTGCTATAGATTTATCTAAACAATATGCAATTTCCTGATACGATACTGGAATTTCTATAGGTAATGCCGACATCTGATGAGGTCCTCGTACAATATAATCAGCGGGTGGATCATCAAGATCGGGTATTGCCGCTCCAACATTTATTTTAATATCTTCTGCAGTACGTTCGCCTATTTTAATATTGTGTTGGTATCGCATGTATTCTTGTATATCGGCAGTAAAGTTGTCGCCGGCAGTTTTTATAGATTTATCGCAAACAATTCCACCTAATGCAATTACTGCAATTTCTGTAGTACCACCACCTATATCTACCACCATATTACCTTCTGGAGCTTCTACATCTAAACCTATTCCTATTGCAGCTGCCATTGGTTCATATATCATATATACTTCTCGCCCTCCTGCATTTTCAGCAGAGTCACGTACCGCACGTAATTCAACTTCAGTACAACCCGATGGAATACATATCACTACTTTGAGTGATGGCGATATCATACGGCTTTTTTTGTCTATCATTTTTATCATGCCGCGTATCATAATCTCGGCAGCATTAAAGTCGGCAATTACACCGTCTTTCATTGGACGAATTACAGTAATGTTTTGGTGAGTTTTCCCCTGCATTTGGCGAGCTTTATGGCCAATTGCTACCGGTTTACCCGAATGTGTGTCTACAGCAACTATACTTGGTTCGTCAACAACAATTTTATCGTTTTGAATAATAATTGTGTTTGCCGTACCTAAGTCAATTGCAATTTCTTGTGTGAGAAATGAAAATAAACCCATATGTATATCTAATTTTTTTAATGTTTAAAATGTCTTCGACCGGTAAATACCATAGCTATGTCAAATTCGTTACATGCAGCAATTACATCTTCATCGCGAATGCTTCCTCCTGGCTGAACAATGTATTTAACAGCATATTCGTTCGCTACTTCTACGCTATCTCTAAATGGAAAAAATGCATCGGAAATGAGGACAGATTCTTGTATATTAACTCCTTCTTTTGCATTGAAACGTGGTATAGTAAGCCATCGCAAACTATCTAATCTGTTTGGTTGTCCCATACCTGCTCCGGTTAACCAATACGAACCATCGGCATGTTGCGAAACTATAGCTATTGCATTACTTTTTAAATGTTTACAAGCTTGTGTGCCAAATCGAGCCAAATCTAATTGTTTTGCATTAAACGAACGATTGGTTACTTGTGAATATTGAATATCCATTCCTTCATCTTCGTCTTGAACCAATAATCCTCCATTTATTGAACGATATAATTTTTCTCCCGTTATTTCAGGTTTTATAGGAGTTACCAATACTCGCAAATTCTTTTTCTTAGCAAACAATTGTTTCGCCTGTTCTGAATATGAAGGTGCTATAATTATTTCAATAAATTTATCACTTAACCAAGCTGCTACAGTTTCATCAACTTCTGAAGTAAAACATAATATGCCACCAAATGCACTTATAGGGTCGCCCGCCCAAGCAAGTTCCAATGCTCTAATAGG
>MWCJ01000071.1 GCA_002069975.1 Bacteroidetes bacterium ADurb.Bin217
ACACCAGGAGAATTTGAACGCGGACATATAGCTGGTGCCACGTTATACAACTCACAAGATCCAAATTTAGCAAATCTGCTCCTTGCGTTACCAAAAACAAAACCGGTATACCTGTATTGTTATTCAGGAGCACGCAGCCGTCAAATAGCTGCTTTTTTGGTACAAAACGGATATACGAACGTATATAATCTACAACGAGGATTAATAGATTGGAATGCAATGGGTTTTAAATTATCGACACCTTCTATACCCCAAACAAACACCCCGCAACCACATGCATATACACCTAACGACCATAGTACATTACTTACAAAACAATCATTAGTTTTTGTAGACTACTACGCCCCATGGTGTGCACCGTGCAAACACATGATGCCAATGATAGACGAACTTACTTCACAATATAAAGGCAAAATTTTAATAGAAAAAGTAAATACCGACGCCAGCAAAGAAGTCATGCAACAACTTGGTATAAAAGGAGTTCCCTATTTAGTATTGTATAAAGACGGAAAACCCGTGTATACGCAATACGGCATGGTTACCAAAGAAACACTTATAAGAGAGTTTGGGAAATATGTGAAATAATTGTTAATTGTTAATTTTATTTGAAACGTATATAGCCATAGCCCATGGTTTTACCATGGGAATCCAATTTATTTAATAATTCATATCTCATATTTCATATCTCATATTTTATATTTCATATCTCATATCTCATATTTCATATCTCATATCTCATATCTCATATTTCATATCTCACATCTCATAACTTTTTTTATATTTGCAACACAAAAAAATAACATATGGTAACGCAAGAACACATTAAAGAATTAGCTAATCGCCTGCAGGCGTTAAGGAGGCATCTTTGACGTAGATGCACGTCTTATTCGCATCGACGAAGAACAACAAAAAACTCAAGACCCGCAATTTTGGGACAATCCGAAACAAGCAGAAGTACAACTAAAAAAAATAACTTCAATTAAAAAATGGACTGATGCCTATTTTGAGGTTGAACAATTAGTTGACGATTTACAAATACTTTCCGATTTTTTTAAAGATGGCGAAGCTACCCAAGCCGAACTCGACGAGCAATACAACAAAGCTATTGAACAAATAGAATCGCTCGAATTTAAAAATATGCTTCAAAAAGAAGAAGACCAATTTGGAGCAATACTAAAAATTAACCCCGGAGCAGGCGGAACCGAAAGCCACGATTGGGCTTCGATGCTTCTACGCATGTACATTCGTTGGGGCGAAGACAATGGATTTACCGTAAAAGAAATAGACATACAAGAAGGCGATATAGCCGGAATAAGTGCTGCCACCATAGAATTCGTTGGCGACTATGCATATGGGTTTCTTAAAGGAGAAACAGGCGTACACCGATTGGTTCGAATATCACCATTCGACTCAGGAGCTCGTCGTCATACCTCATTTGCATCGGTAGATGTAGCACCAATGATAGACGATACTATAGAAATAATTGTAAACCCCGCCGATATTGAATGGGACACCTACCGCTCGAGTGGAGCAGGCGGACAAAATGTAAACAAGGTAGAAACTGCTGTACGATTAAAACACAAACCATCGGGCATAGTAATAGAAAACTCCGAAACCCGCTCGCAATTACAAAACCGCGAAAAGGCAATGACATTGCTTAAATCACAATTGTACGAACTCGAAATTCGCAAACGCGAAGAAGAACAAGCAGCTCGTAATGGCGAAAAACTAAAAATTGAATGGGGATCGCAAATTCGCAATTATGTACTTCATCCATACAAATTGGTAAAAGATGTAAGAACCAATTACGAAACATCAAATACTCAAGCTGTATTAGACGGCGATTTGAACCCGTTTATCAAAGAATTTCTTATGTTGTTTGTACGAAACCAAGAACAATAGCATGGAATTAACATATTTGGGTTTTATATTACTTTCGGCAATGGCACACTCGTTTTACAACTTTTTAGTTCATAAATCGGGTGGCAATCGTTTGTTTTTGCTCCTCATGTTTGTTGTTGCCGCTATAGCCGCTACTATTGTATACATAAGCAATTACGAACCATTTGTTTTGAATTTCAAAATTGCAGCTATTATATATGCTGCATCATTATTTTATATACTGTATCAAGTTTTTGTATCAAAATCATATGAACTGGGCGAAATATCACGCCTCTACCCTCTTTCGGTATTAAGTCCGGTATTGGTTCCCGTGTGGGCTGTACTATTTTTGCACGAACGTATTAGTATGGGGCTTATAATTGGAATTATTCTTTCTACCGCAGGAGCTATGATAATGAAACAAAAAAGCTTACGAAATATGGTATTTTCCGATTTATTTACCAAACGAAACCTTTATGCAGGAGCAGGGTATGCTCTCACAGCTTCGCTTATGTATTCGTTTGGGTCGGTTCTCGATAAATCTTCGGTTGGGTTATTCAACTTAATCCCCTATTTATGGATACTATTATCGAGCATGACACTTAATTTATTGATTTATACAATTTTATTTGAACGCAAAGTATTTGCAGACATCACACATATTAACTACACCCGTTTAACCCTGGCAGGAATTACCGCCTACATATCATTTTTTACATTTCGTGCAGCATTGCAACATGTACCGGTATCGGTAGCAGTTCCCATTCGCACATCGTCTATTATATTTGCTTTACTTTTAGGAAGTATACTATTGCACGAAAAAATTACAGCAATTAAACTCATAGGAATATCAACAATCATTATAGGAATAGTAATTATTCAAATATCAACATAGATATGGCAAACGAGAAAGAAATAAACAAACGAAGAACATTTGCAATTATTAGTCACCCCGATGCGGGAAAAACTACCTTAACCGAAAAACTATTATTGTTTGGAGGAGCTATACACGTAGCCGGAGCAGTAAAGTCTAATAAAATAAAAAAAACAGCCACCTCCGATTTTATGGAAATCGAAAAACAACGGGGTATTTCGGTTGCTACATCTGTAATGGGTTTTGAATACAACGACCGAAAAATTAATATTCTCGACACTCCCGGTCACAAAGATTTTGCTGAAGATACATACCGCACACTCACTGCTGTAGATTCTGTAATTATAGTTATAGACGTTGCCAAAGGGGTTGAAGAACAAACAAAAAAACTTGCCGAAGTTTGTCGCATGCGCAATACTCCCGTTATGGTATTTGTAAACAAAATGGACCGCGAAGGTAAAGATGCTTTTGAGTTACTCGACGAAATAGAAGATTTACTCAAAATTAAAGTTCGTCCACTTACCTGGCCTATTGGCATGGGTCGTAGTTTTCAGGGAGTTTACAATCTTTACAAACAAAATTTACGATTGTTTGAAGCCAACCAAGAATATGTAAAACCTGCAGTAAATTTTACAAATATTAACGACACCGGTATTGACAGTATGATAGGCGAATCTGCTGCAAAAACTTTGCGCGAAGAGGCCGAATTAGTTGAAACTGTGTACCCTGCGTTTGATGTCGATAGTTATTTACGTGCCGAATTAGCACCCGTATTCTTTGGCAGTGCATTATACAACTTTGGTGTACAAGAAATATTAGATACATTTGTAGAAATAGCACCTTCGCCACGAAATGCAAAAACAGAAGAACGCGAAATATCGCCATACGAAGATAAATTTTCGGGATTTGTATTTAAAATACATGCCAATATGGACCCTAACCACCGCGATAGAATTGCGTTTGTAAAAATCTGTTCCGGTAGATTTGAACGAAATAAAAACTACACACACGTACGCCATCAAAAACAATTAAAATTTTCGAACCCTACATCGTTTATGGCAGAAAAAAAACAGATAATAGATTATGCATACCCCGGCGATATTATAGGTTTATACGATTCGGGTAATTTTAAAATCGGCGATTCGCTTACCGAAGGGGAACCGTTGCATTTTTCGGGAATACCTTCATTCTCGCCCGAACTATTTCGATACATAGAAAATGGCGACCCTATGAAATTTAAACAATTGGCAAAAGGCGTTGACCAACTCATGGACGAAGGTGTAGCACAATTGTTTACCAACGAATTCAACGGTCGAAAAATTATTGGAACCGTTGGGGCACTCCAATTTGAAGTAATAGAATACCGCCTTAAACATGAATATAATGCCACCTGCCGATACGAACCAATACAATTGTACAAAGCATGCTGGATAACATCGGACAACAAAGCACAATTGCTCGATTTCAAAAAACGTAAATACCAAAATATGGCTACCGACAAACACGGACGTGATGTATTTTTGGCTGACACAACATTTGCATTACAAATGGCACAACAAAATTTTCCGGATATTACGTTCCATTTTACTTCCGAATTTTAAAAAAGAAAAAATGAACAGATTTTGTTATAAAAACGCACGTATTTTATGTTTTGTCGTTGCACTTCTCTGTTATGGATTTCACGCATCGGGACAAGTTGAATTAAAAAAAGCAAAGCTTGAATTTACCGTTCATAGCGATTCTATTTCCATAGATTCGTTAAACAATCATTTAACAAGTCTCAAATTTGCAAAAATGACGATTACAAAAAAGAATAACAGTATACACGTAACATGTAATCCAATATTTGAACAAGCGACTATTCAAACATTAATACAGAAAGGGTTTACCTACGAAATATATCCCGGGGTATCGTTACCAAGTTCTGTAACGAGCCCTTCTTCATGGTATTCATCACATGAAATTGACACTCAAGCACTTCGAACAATTCAAGAATTACCCGAAATTTCATCACTCAATTTACAATCCGACTGGTTTATATGGCGAAAAATAGATAGTTATTTTTATTTACACATCATTAATAAACATAATTCTCCGGCAGTTTCAGAACAAAATATTCAAAAAATATCAATTGGCTTAGTCGAAGAAAAACCGGTCATAGAAATGACACACTCGCCGCAAGGGCAACAACAATTTCATGATTTTACCAAACAGAATATTAATAACTATACTGCTATTCTTATTCAAAACCAAATTGTATTATACCCCTATATAATAGATGTAATAGACAATCAAAGTGTTTGGATTACTGGGCTTTTAGAAGACTCTGAACTAAAAAAAATGATAGCACTACTTTTTTTTCACCCCTATTGGCAGCATATTCAAATAGAAAATTGTAAAATATAAACACCTTCAGTTTTAAAAAATCTACAATTAAATATTTTCACCCCCCCCATTTGTTTTACCGTTTCAATGTATTACATTTGTAAGCTATTAATTATAATGTGTTAGAATGACAGAGTTTTCGCAGGAAGAAAAAGATAATATTGAAAAGCAGTTTAATGAAATTTTGGCAAGTTGTCCGAAATGTAAAAAAAACGAAGAAACCATAGCGCTGGTTCGCAAAGCATTTGATATTGCAAACAAAGCACATTACGGAAGTCGCCGTAAATCGGGCGAACCATATATACTTCATCCTATAGAAGTTGCAAAAATAGTTTCGGGCGAAATTGGATTAGGTTCCAAAGCTGTTGTTTGTGCACTATTGCACGATGTAGTAGAAGACACTGAACTATCGCTCGAAGACATAGAAACAATGTTCGACTCCAAGATTGCTCAAATTATAGATGGGCTAACAAAAATTAGAGGAGTATTAAAAACAAAAGCAGGACAAGCAGAAAATTTTAAAAAAATGATTTTTACGCTTGCCGAAGATGTTCGTGTAATATTAATCAAAATTGCAGATAGACTGCACAATATGCGAACATTGGATTCAATGCCTGTTGACAAGCAATTACGCATATCAGAAGAAACACAAAATTTATTTGTTCCATTGGCACACCGACTTGGTTTTTACAACATAAAAATGGAACTGGAAGACTTATGTTTAAAATATCAGAATCCGACTATCTATAATGAAATAACAAAAAAACTTAAAGGCAGCGAAAAAAAACGGGTACACTATCTTAACAGATTTTGTATACCTATAATGATGACTCTCGACAAAAACGGGTTTAAATTCAACATTACAAGCCGCTCAAAATCAATATCATCTATTTGGCGAAAAATTCAAACCAAAGGAATAGATTTCGACAATGTATACGACGTTTTTGCCGTTAGAATTATATTAGTTGACGTACCTCGCGAAGAAGAAAAATCGAAATGTTGGAGCGTATATTCTATTATAACCGATTTATATACCCCAAACCCCAAACGACTCCGCGACTGGATAAGCACCCCAAAAGACAATGGATACGAAGCTCTGCACACCACAGTAATGGGTCCCGATGGTAATTGGGTAGAAGTACAAATTCGCACCGAACGTATGGACGAAATTGCAGAACGAGGCTATGCAGCACACTGGAAATACAAAGATATTGACGGATTCGAAAAAAGTCAACTCGAAGTTTGGATGGAACGAGTACGTTCTTCATTATCGAATCCAGATGTTGACGCACTATCGTTTCTCGACGAATTTAAACTAAACTTATACGCTACCGATTTATTTGCATTTACCCCCAAAGGCGAAATGAAACGCTTACCCACCGGAGCTACCGTACTCGATTTTGCATTCGAAATTCATACACAAGTTGGGTATCATGCTATAGGAGCTAAAATTAACAGACAAAAAACAGTTGCGTTAGATTATAAAATTCAAAGTGGCGACCAAATTGAAATACTTACTACCGAATCGCAAAAGCCACAAATAGAGTGGTTGCAATTTATTACCACAGCAAAAGCAAAAAATGCATTACAACAAGTATTTAAATTTGAACGTAAAAAAGACATATTACGAGGACAAAAAATATTGCATGACAATTTACAAGAAAATAATATACACGAAAATACTACAACTATAGATAAACTCCTCTATGGATATGGCTTGCTCGACAAAGATGAACTGTATGAAAAAATAGGGAGAAATGAATTAGATTTATCAAAAATATCGGAATTTGCTACGCGAAAACGATCGAGCAAAATAGTTAAATTTTGGAAACTACAACTACGGTTATCAAAAGCTGAAGATGAAGAAATAGATGAAGCTTTAGACCCCAATATCAAAGTATTACACAATACCACCAATTATACTATTGCAGAATGCTGCAGACCTATTCCGGGCGACCCGGTTTTGGCTTTTAAACAAAAAAACGACTATATAATCCATAACGAAAAATGTCCTGTTGCTATTGAAATGCAAAAGCACGAAAAACCTTATAAAATCAAATGGATAAGTAAAAGCGAAAATGCATTTTTAGTAAGTATTTATATCACCGGTGAAGACAGAATTGGTATACTCAACGAAATTACCCGTGTAATTTCCGATCAATTAAGCGTAAACATTCGCACAGTGCATATAGATACCAGTGAAAATAAATTTGAAGGCACACTCGATTTATATATCAGCAATTTAGAACACCTTAATACTCTAATGATGCGTTTACAAAAAATAAAAGGCATGCAAAAAGTACAACGAATAGAAATTAAAAACACTATAACTAAACAATAATGAGTTTGAAAGTTGGAAACTGAATCATCTCGAATCTCATACCTCATACCTCATATCTTCCATTTCATATCTTATATCTCATATCTCATATCTTCCATTTCATATCTTATATCTCATATCTCACACCTCCCATCTCATATCGCACACCTCCCATCTCACACCTCCCATCTCCCCTTTATTTCACAATTATTTTCACCAAATTTGTAGTTTGTTCCGATTGATTAATCAACAAATATACGCCAGGTTTTAAATACAGTTCAACACGTTCGAACAATGTATAAGAAAATTTTTGCTCAAATACGACTCCACCTAAGGCATTTACAATCATAAATTCATTAACAGACTCATAATCGGCAAATTGAATTTCGAACATACAATACGATGATGTTGAATTAATAAAACGTAATAATTCAAAATTCGGCGTTTTTTCGTACACAGAAATTATATGCGAATAGGATACCGTTCCATCGTAATCGGTTTGCGACAATTTATAATATGTCATTCCACCAAAAATACTGTAATCGGTAAACGAGTATTCGTGAATAACATTTGAAGTACCCGAACCCGATATGGTAGCTATTGGTTCAAATTGTAATCCATTATTGGAACGATATATTGTAAAAAAATCATTGTTTTTTTCGCTCGCGGTTTCCCATTCTAATTGAACACCATTCGATAATTTATAAGCACTAAACGATAGCAACTCAATAGGCAACACCCAATTTTCGGGTTCTACATCAAGCACAGCAGCACCAGTAGTTAAGTCCGAAATCATAGCTGCACTGGTAATCTGTCCACCTTTGTATGATATATAATTTCCACCAACAGCATCGGGGTCGTTTGTCGCATTACGCGGATGGAAACCAGAACCACCAATAGTTTCATCGGCATCATACAATGCGTCGTCATATACACCACCGGTTTCAAATTCTGCAGCAGTAAATGCTCCACCTATATACCCTTTTGCCGTCCCTTGAAAACTAACCTGCACAGTTTCAATAGTTAAAAAACCACCTACATATATCGACCCATCGTTTGGACCAAATGTTCCGGAACCTTTCATGTACGAATCGCCTAAGGTAATAATACTTGCACCACTGTTTAAATGTCCGCTAATATTATCAAATGTACTATTTCCTTCTATTTTAAATGTTGCATTTGTATTATCAAAATTAGTAGAATACCCATTACTATCAAAATCATTTTGTATAAAAATATTACCATTAGAATTTTGATTAATAGTAATATCACCTTGTTGAATTACATTTGCTTGTATATATAAATCTGTTCCTCCCTCACCTTTTATACTTGTACTAATATATACATTATCGGCAATTAAACGGGTTGAAGGTGAACCTGTATAAGCATTTTCGAATCCTGCATTAAAATATATATCGCCATCAATATTTGTTTGCAACGATGAATTTTTAGCAATAGGTTTATTCGTAAAAATTAAATCTGCCGCAGTCGAAACGATTTCGTTGGTAGTAACCGAACTACTATTATTTGAATTGTAAGAAGTTATGGTTAAATTACCATTGGTAAAATACGTATACCCATATCCCATATACGTAGTGATAGTTGTAGGACCATCAAAAGCAACATCAACTCCTACTTCGTTTTGACCATATGTTCCTATTGTTATACTTGTAGCTTTAAGCGAACCGCCTTTGGTAGACGATGCTGAACGTACTTGTGAAAATGCCATTGTACCAGTTGCTGTAATTTTACCTTTCGACACTCCATCATAATCGTCTTGATATACAATGCTTGTAGAACCGGCATTAATATTTCCATTTACAGTAATATCCGCATTTGAACCAATCTCTATTGTTGTAGGCCAATTCATAGTTGCTCCCGACTCTATGGTAACTTTCGAATCTATTTCAACATTATCAGAAACAGTCAATGTTCCTCCACTATTTACAGTAACAGTTCCGGTAGTTACCACATCAATATTGGCAGTTACGGTATGTGTATTACAAATTATTACATTATCTGTTACCGAAGGATACACTCCCACTCCTACAGCTGCACCTCCACAACCTTCGGTAGACCATGTGGTATTGGAATTCCAGCTTCCGTTAGTACGTGAATAATACGTAATACGAGACGCTGCTATAATTGTTTGCAAACCACCTGCCGTAATACTACCCGATACCGATGCACAAGTAAATGTAATATCACCGGTAGAAATAGCACTTGCTTGTATTGTACGTGTTACCACTGCCGATGGAGCTATATCGGTTGTTATCCAAAAATAACCTGTATTTCCTGCATTTATTTGTTGCGAAAGACTTGCAAACGTATGCGCCCCTGTACCTAACGAACTCGAAATAGTAGATCCAATTTGCGAAGCCGAAGAAAGATTGTTTGAAGTGTTGTACCATAATTTAAAATTTGAAACATCGGTAGATGTGTAGGTGCCAGTTGTTGTAAATACAATTTGCGATACTGTAGTATTTGCAGTTGTAACAGCAATAGTAAATGCAGAAATTGCATGTTTATACGTAGCTTGTTCTACATTGGCTGCAGCAACTTGACTTGCCGAAGCTATAGTTACAATAGGCTGCGGTGTTACCGTACCACTACACGATACATCTTGTTGAACAGCACCCGTACTCGTATGTGTTATAATCTCACCATTATATGTATTGGCAGACAAACCCGATTTTAAACGAACATATATGGTAGTATTCGAAACTGTTCCACTTGAATGTGTTAACGTACGCGAAGAGTGAAAATTAGCATTATCGGCAGACACTTCGTAGTTTGTAGGAGCAGTAATTGTGATATCAGCAGTAAGGTTATTACCACTAACCACATACGACAATGACGATGATGGTCCGGTAGATTGACAATATGAAAATCCGGTGCGAGTAGTTTCCGAAACTATAATAGTAGGATCGGGAGACGCAGGAACTAATTCTCCGGTACCAAGAATAATAGGTGTTTCTGTATATCCGGTAAACGAAATTTTTGCAAGCTGAGCTTCAGATAAACCACCTACTCCTACCATAATTTTGCCAGCAGTACCCGACGAACCGGCAGTACCTGTCCAGCCTGTAATAGTAAGTGTAGAACCCGCCCATACAACTGCACTACTATTAGCAAACGCTAACGTGTGATCGCCAGAGCCTAAGGCAATAATCGAGTTATTATTAAGATTTAATGTCCCTACAGTTTCTGAATAACCGGTAGAACTTCCGGTACTGAAAGTTCCACCATTGAGAACCATATTACTTGAATTGGAAATTCTGTCGGCAGCACCTAATTGCAATGTTCCTGTAGTTATTGTGGTAGTTCCGGTATAGGTATTATTTCCCGATACGGTAACAGTACCTGCACCCGTTTTTGTAAGCGTACCCGAACCTGTAGTAATTGCTCCGCTAATAGCCATAGTACCTTCGGAGTATAGTGTTAGATTTTGATTTGTAGCAGTTATAGTATTAGTCAGATTTAGAGTAGATCCCGAACGAGCTCCAATGGTTGTAGCTCCTTGCAATGTAATAACACCTCCATAGGTATTTGTATTCGACGCATTATCTAAAGCACCATACGTACCACCTCCCGTACCAGTGAGACTCAAAGCTTCTGCACCAATTGAAATTGTTTGTCCCAACATCAACCGTTGACCATCTGTAACTGTAGTACCCGAAGCAGTTGTTCCTAATGCTGTGGCATTTGCTGCATACAATATACCTGCATTTATTGTTGTAGCTCCGGTATATGTATTCGCCCCATTTAACCGCAGTCTACCTGTTCCTTCTTTTGTAACCGAGAATGCTCCGCTAATTATTCCAGAAAAAACCACATCGTCCCAATCGGACCCATCGGCTACGGTAAATGTTCTATTATTTCCTAATGCAATATTTGGAGCTATAGTAGTAGCTGCACCAGAACCGGTAAATGTTACATTTCCACCCAACGTAATTGTTCCCGAACCTGTAATTTGTGATGACAATGCCATAGAAATACTAGTAGGTGTTCCTAAATTATAAGAACCCAATGCTAAAGTACTACCTGCAGAAATAGTTAGACTTCCCGCTACGGTAAGATTATTTGCCGCCGTTTGCGTACCACTCGTATTTGACAAAACCAAATTACCATAATTTACCGCAGAAATAGTTTGACTACCGGTTGCATTTGCATAATCTACCGTTAAACTCGACAATGTAATGGTTGATAAAGTATATTGTGACGAAAAATCGGCTGTTGCACTCGTACGAGTAACTGTAACAGTACCTGTACCCGAAAGCGAACCTGTACCACTTATTACTACTGCTGCCGACGGAGTTAGCGTACCATTTACACGCAAAGTTCCGGCAATTGCCCTACTAGTTCCAAACGTACAACTATGTCCACTTTGCACTTCGAATATACTACAAGCATTTGTAAAATCAGAAGGATTAGAACCTGTACAATTGGTATTTGTCCACCAATTTGCCACATTCGACAAATCGGCACTATTACACGAATAATAGGTTGTAGGAGCATTAGTTGTTGAGCCGCTAACAGTAAAAGCCCCCGCACTCACAGTAGGTGCAGCACCACAATTTCTATCGAACGTAGTTGAAATGGTAACCGTACCACTACCACTTTTAGTAAACGAAGAACTTGATTGCCTAAATCGGGGAATGGTTCCTAGTGAACTATTATTATTAGCAGTTAATGATGAACCATTAAAAATAACCCAACCTGTTCCGGTACATTTAATAGATTCCTCACCTCCATTTTTATTTCCTATAGACATTGAACCTTGAATAGTAACATTACCATTGGTAAATGCTATATGAGAATTACCTTGCCAATCGCCTATAGTATAATTTCCACCTATTGTTGCATTTCCTGCTCCTACATTTATATATGCAGCATTGGTTAAATCTAAATTACCAGAAATACTTAGATTTCCGCCACCCGTATTAATCCACGCATTACTTGAAGATAACGAAATACCGCCTGAAGAAACAGTAAAATTACCACCATTGGTAGAAAGCGTACGTGAAGAATTTGAATATGCATTTATTATAGAATAATCATATCCGGTAGTATTTAAATTCGTATTACCGCCAAACGAAAACGTAGAAGCAGTAATAGATTTTGTACCCGAACTTTCAACAGCCGATATAGTACCATTATCACTTATTAATAATGTGCCAGTAACAGTAAGATTAAAATTATTGAGATTTAAAGTTACACCTTGCGAAATGGTAAGATTTACCACCGTAATATCTTCGGTTAATGTATATGTTGGACTCCAGCCCTGAAAGGTAAGATTATCGGCCGATGTATATGCGGTGCCACCGGCCGAAGTTGCAGAAACATTATAATTGACAGTTCCTGCAGTAATATTTGCACTTTGTATTGTTTCAACAAACAAGACACTCATAGCACATACTAAAAATATTTTTAGCTGTATGCCGACTTTTGAATATTTTAGTTGTGTTTTCATATCTCATGCAATACGTATTTGTATTACCCCCATTTTTTGTGAAACAATAATTGATTTTTCATACTATAATGTTATTATTAAATTGTATTTTTTTTCTTATACGAAACCACAATGCATATAAGTTTCACTTTTTCTTATATTTTTATCATTATTAACCGACTAAAATCAATAATCGTTATTTTACTCATGTAAATTATTGATATTCAAGTCGAAGTTGTT
>MWCJ01000072.1 GCA_002069975.1 Bacteroidetes bacterium ADurb.Bin217
ACACAGCTAAAATACAGATTAGGTTAGTGACTATCGACCTAATCTGTTATTTTTATTTTTTCTCGGTTACTAATGATTTTTATATATTAAGTTTATATACGAAAATGGTTCAAACATCTGTAAATCATTTATTTCTGACGGATTAACATTTGACATTAGTAATCTTGATGTTGAACAACTACAAAAACAAGATATAATTAATATATAATACCACAATTTCATTGTAATAGTATTTATTTAATTCCTCTAATTTTCTTTTCCCATTTCCACGCAGAACGCATAACATCGGCAAGAGGGGTTTGAGCTTTCCAATGTAACAATGTGTTAGCATAATCGGTACTTGCCCATACTTGTTCAATATCACCTGCTCGTCTAGGAGAAATTCTATATGGAACACGAACTCCGGTAGCCTGTTCAAATGCGGTAATCATTTCTAATACAGACACTCCGGTTCCGGTGCCCAAATTGCATATATCGCACATATGAGCCGAATCAGTATTGAGCAATCTATTCATTGCAGCCACATGAGCTTTTGCTAAATCTACTACGTAAATATAATCGCGAATTGCCGAACCATCGGGTGTGTTATAATCGTTACCAAACACCTGAAGTTCATTACGAATTCCGGCAGCTGTTTGTGTTATAAACGGCACTAAATTATTTGGAACTCCTTTGGGTAATTCACCAATACAAGCACTTGGGTGCGCTCCTATAGGATTGAAATATCGCAACAAACTTGCTTTAAACGACACCCCCGAAGCTATATAATCTTGAATGATATCTTCGCACATTTGCTTGGTATTACCATAGGGCGACGTTGCTTTTTGTAACGGAGCCTGTTCGGTAACCGGTAATTCGAGCGGTTGCCCATACACGGTACACGACGACGAAAATACTAGGTTACTGGTATTTGTTTCGCGCATTGCTTCTAACAAAACCAAAAGTCCATATACATTATTTGCATAATACTCCAAGGGTTTTTGTACCGATTCACCAACGGCTTTGTATGCCGCAAAATGTATTACGGCATCTATTGGAGCATGCGAACTAAAACACTGCAATACAGCCTTTTTGTCGCAAATATCTATCTGTTCAAACTGCGGTAATACGCCGGTAATTTCCTGAATTCCGGAAAGCACCTTCAATTCAGAATTTGATAAATTATCGATAATAATTACCGTATGATTATGTTGAATCAGCTCAACTACCGTATGTGAACCTATATATCCTAACCCTCCGGTTACAAGTATGTTTGCCATAATTAATTTTTATTTTCCCATTCAAAAGTACTTATCAATTCTATAATATCATCTCTAATAAATTGAATTGAAGGTGCCAACGAATCTTTATTGGGTGGCACATTAAAATACAATGCTCCCCGAATAAAATGTTCAACACTATCTGTTATATAAAATTGCATAAGTGATGCTGCATCTCCTTTAATATCAAACAAAAGTCCATGTACTTGTTTGTCATCATAATGAAATTCTTGTGTTTTTATAGCATCAGCTTTAATATCATGTTTAAATACTAAAAAATGGGCATCGTCAACAAACGTTTCCAAATCATTTTTTACGTTTTTATAACTTATATGAATTGTAGCTTTGAGATCGGGAAATTGCACATTGAGCCAATAGGGTTCGGCACTTGCCGAAGTATCTATTTGAATATAGGCATATGTTGGAATTTTAAACGAATACGGATATGAAGGAACACTTATATCAGTATACTTTTTGGTTGGAAAATCTATACGAAAATATCCCCGTTGTTTTGGCATTGAAATGCTCCGTTCTTCACATGAAAAAATAGTGATACTTATTAGTAATACAATCCAAATATTTTTCATGCGTTATTCTGTGATTATAAGTTTAATTTTTGAAATTCTTCGATCATCTTCTTCCTCAATAAAAAATGTAAGATTCTGAAAATCTATTTGTTGATGCAATTTAGGAAAATCGCCGGTTAATTCTAAAATAAACCCCGCAAGCGAATCGGCATCACCTTTATAAGCATCAAAAAAATCTTCGGATACTTTTATAATTTTACATACATCATGAATAGAAATTTTACCTTCGAACATGTATGTTGAATCATCAATTTTTGAATATAAATCATCTGATTCGTCGTCAAATTCGTCATTTATTTCGCCCAAAATTTCTTCTAAAATATCTTCGAGTGTAACAATTCCCGATGTACCACCATATTCGTCAATCACTACAGCCAAATGAATTTTAGTTTTTTGAAATTCTTCCAGCAAATTATCTATTTTTTTGGTTTCGGGAATAAAATATGCAGGTCGTATAAGAGTTTGCCATCGGAAACCTTGCGATTTTTCGAGGTGTGGCAATAAATCTTTTACATACAAAACACCTTGAATATTATCTAATGTTCCCGAATACACAGGCACACGCGAATAGCCTATGTGAGTAGTTTCTTGCACCAAATCTTTAAAATTGGTAGCAATATCAATTGCAAAAATGCTTACACGAGGAGTCATTATATTTGACACTACCTTTTGTTGTAATTTTGCAATACCTTCTATTATTTCTTTTTCTTGATTAACTTCATGTGAACTCATGTGTAATGCTTCAGCTATATTTACCATTACATTTCGCGAAGTTAATTGAGTAAGAGTATGTGTTTTTGTAATAGTTTCAAATAATTTATACAAAGGATACATAGCTACAATGGTTCCACGTAAAAGCCAATGAGTTATAAAAATATACGAAATAGGATGAATTTTTGAAATTGCAAATGCTACATATTTGCTTACAATAAAAATCATAAGCAAAACTATAGCTATAGCTGATAAAAAAATAGGTGATTGAATACATTGCGTGTTGCGGCTGCAGGTATACAATACAATAACCGCAATTATTACATGAATCATATTTGTGGTAAATAAAATATGAAAACGTAATAATTGCGGTTGAGAAGCTTGTTTAATTATATAATTTGAACGAGTGTCTGTTTTGGTTTGCAAATGTTCTAAACTATCGTTAGATAATCTATAGTACGCACGTAATGTACCATACATAAGAATAGAAATAAGTAACAAAAGTGAAGAAACTATACCAATAAATATACACGATTGCGTGCTGCTTGCACTATATATACAATTGATAATGTGATTTAATGTTTCCAAAACAGCATGAGTTTAATTATATATTAAAATGGTAGATCGTCTGCCGGTTCCGGAGATAAGTCAATTGGGGGCATTTCGGGTTCAGCAACTTGTGCGGCTACACGTGCTTCACCTTGAGAACTACCTTCGGCTTTACGTCCCAAAAACTTCATTTCACTTGCAATTATCTCGGTAAAATATTTAGTCTCGCCATCTTTCTCGTAGCTTCGAGTACTAATTTTTCCCTCGATATACAATTGCATACCTTTTTTCACGTAGGTTTCGGCCGTTTTTGCCAAGGCATTCCATACTACAATGTTGTGCCATTCGGTTTTAGTAACTCGTTCTTTGTTTTTGTCGAGATACGTTTCGCTTGTAGCAAGCTTAATTTTACCGGTTGATACACCATCGCTGATGTAGCGGATTTCTGGGTCAGCCCCAACATTTCCTACTAAAATTACTTTGTTAATCATGTCTTTCTCTTTTTTTAGTTAAACAATGGCATAAAATTACATATTTTTTTTTGAATGCAAGAAAAAAGAGAAAATTGTAAAATAGTTTTAAATCCTACTCACCTTAAAGAATTTGAATTTCGATATGTTCTACAACTCCATTCACTATTTTAAATGCTTTGATATCAGGTTTTTCTGCAGCAAATGAAATGATGAAATAGAGAATATTTGGATCAAATGCCAGCCGAATGTCTTCTTGCGAGGGACGAGCAGGTGTTTCGGGGTGACTATGAAAGTTAGCCAAAAGTTGCAAACCTTTGCTGCGAGCATCTTTTACCGTCGCAAATTGTTCTTTGGGATCGAACGAAAAATGTTCGGGACTATTGTCAATATTTGTAAGGCCATACCAATGGCTTATCACACCATCGGTTCCCGGGAACCGTATTCAATATTCAATTGCCAAAAGGGATATAGGTAATGATTAATTGTTAATCCGCTAGAGTGAGACACGTGACTATCGTCAACTTGATGTAATTATTTAAGTTCAGATTTTCTAAGGATTTATTAGTACGTCTCCCACTATTACAATTGACGGCGATTGAGCAACGTATTTACTTTGAATTATAGACTCAATGGTGTGTTGCGAAATATGTTGTGTAGGTAACGAAGCATTGCGAACAATGGCTACGGGTGTTTGCAAACTTCGGTGTTGTGTAACAAGTGCGTGCATAATTTCCTGTAATGTACTTGCTCCCATAAAAAATACTAAGGTATCGGCAGTGGGAATAGTCATGTGTTGCAATGGATGCCCGGTGCAGTATGCAACCGACGACGATATCCCTCGTTGGGTAAGCGATACCCCACATGCTGCTGCCGAAGCCGAAGCTGACGAAATGCCCGGAACTATTTCTATATGAATTCCTTTGCTTCGTAAATAATCAATTTCTTCGCCTACTCTACCAAATATAAGTGGGTCGCCACCTTTCAAACGAACTATGTGTGTGTATTCTAACGATGCTTTGTAAAGTATTTCGTTTATTTCTGTTTGATGTTTACTGTGTCGCCCTTTGCGTTTGCCTACATATACTTTGCGAGCCGGGTATATTTCCAATGTAGTTTCGTCTATCAAATTGTCATAAAAAATAATTTGGGTTTCGCGCAATAGTCTATCGGCTTTTATAGTAAGCAAATCGGGATTGCCGGGTCCAAATCCTACTAAATATATGGTTGGTGTATTCATATTCAATATTTTTTACCACAAAGGCTCTAAGGCTCAAAGGTTTTTTTTATTATAATTTATCGTTATTGCTTTTTTTTGTATCTTGATGTCTTAGTGGCCAATGTACTACAAATGCTCCGTCAAAAATTCACGAATCATATTACGTATACGAACTGCTTTTTTTACATCCGTTCCACCGGAGCTAACTGCCACCGTAATGTTTCCTTGGGTATGTAAAGCGGGTGAAATAAAATCACATAATGCAGGATTATCGGCGACATTTATCAATAACCCACGACGTTTGGCATCGGCATGAATTTGAATATTAATATCGGTATTGTTGGTACACGCATATACAATATCGGCAGTATCCAAATCATGTTCGTCGTAGTCTTTGGTAATACAATTAAATCCAAGTGCTATAACTTCGGGCAAAAATTCTTTAGAAACTATCGTAATAGATGAGGTAAATTTTTGTACTGCCGCAATTTTGTGTAAACACACTGCTCCGCCACCTACAAAGAGTATTCGCTTTTGCGATATGTTCAAATTGATAGGTAAATACATACTAAATTTGCCAGTCAAAATTATAAATAGTATCGAATTCGCGAACTTTTCCTACACTCAGTTGCGGTGGAAGATATTGCAGTAAGGTGTGTATTGATAATCCTTGGCGAACGGTTTCAGTTTCTAGTATTTTGTGCGATTGTATTCCTGCAATATTTACCGTGCTGCCGTGCTGATTGAGCAACCACAGTTGTTGGGCAATTTCGGGAGCTTCCCAAATCAATGATTCCGCCGGTGCATATTTGGATATACCATGTGCAAGTATTTCGTTTATCTGCAATGTGCCATTTATGAGCTGTGATGCTCCAGCTTCGCCACCTTCTATCATTATGTGTTTTGCCCCCGATTGCAATGCACTGTCAATATATAGCCGCCAATTGTCGGTATGAAATTTATATTCTTTTTTTGCAGCTCCTATTTTTGCAATTACATCAAATTTTGTAGAACATTGTTGAATAATCTGTGCTTTTTCGGTAAATGGTATTTCTATAGTCCCATCCGAAATTTCAATACAGGTAATACCCAGCGATTGAAGTGTTTGCAGATATTGGTCTACACTCGAACGTAAATATGCTGCCTCAAACAACAATCCACTTACAAATGGAGTAATTGCATGTGATGTATACAGCTGAATCCGTTGTTGAATTGATTGTTGTGAAACAAACGATTGTGGCGTAAATCGCACAAAATCAATACAATGCGAAGCGGTTTGCAATTGTTGTTCTACTGCCAACAGACTTTCGCCAGTGTCTTCTAATACAGTAAGTCCTTTGGTGCGAGGTTTTTGTTCGCGAAGCGGAAGGTGTGATAATTCTATATTCATAATTGTAGGTATTAGGCTTTTGTTACACTGTTTGAGCATTCTATTTTTGTCATTTTCACCATACTAATAGCTTCGGTAGGGCATACGCGTAGACATTTTCCACAGCGTACACATTCGTCGCTGTCTATATGTATATAGGTGCCATCGGCAGCAGTATTCGATTTTATATAATCCACCGGAGCTCCGTCTTCATCAAAAAATACATGCGACACTCTCGATATACATTTACGCGGGGTTACTTCTATACACCAATTGCAATGAATACATTTATCGTGGTCTATTTCGAATTTGTAATGACACAAATAACATCGTGAACTTACCGATGCATGTTGTTGTAATTCAAATCCTTTTTCAACTTCGGTATCGGGGTCTTGAGCGCGCTGCGAAAGTGGTGCAGTAGGCATAGTTTCGAGCCATTGTAAATCAAAATCACGTGTTCTGCCGGTTTTACCGTCATGCTCGTTTTCGTACATCTGCACAGCTATATGAACACTGCGGCGTTTTGTTCCCATTAGAAATTCATCAATCTGTCGAGCAGTTTGTTTTGCATCGGCTACCGCGGTTATCACATCTTTACCGCCGGTTCTAAAATCTCCTGCCGAAAACAACTTTTTCTGAGCATTACATGCTTCATCAGCCGATGAATATAAACCTAGAATGCTATAATCTTGCGTTTGTCCTATTGCAACTATTACATAATCGCACTCTTGGGTAAATTCGCTGCCGGGTATAGGCTTCATGCTTGGTTTACCGCCGCTTGCCGACACCTCTAATTTGTTTTTTACAAATGTAACTCCCGTTATTTTATTTTGGTCTTTTACTATTGCTACCGGTGTACAGAGCGTTTGAATAGAAATATGCTCGTGAACAATTTCTTCTAATTCTTCGAAATTGGCAGCCATATTTTCTTGATTTCTTCGGTACACAATACTTACAGTTCCTTGTTCGCCCATCAATTTGCGAGCAGCACGAGCACACGAGCGAGCACAATCTACAGCGGTAAATCCGCCTCCTATTACCAGTACATTTCCCGAAAGTGGTGCCAACGTATTGGTGTTGAATGCATACATAAAGTCGTTGCCATACATACAATTATCGGCTTGTACATCTAAATCTATCTGCGAAGCCAATGAAGTACCGGTAGTAAGCAACACGGCATCATATTCCGATTGTATGGTTTTCAAAGTTTCGTAGGTTATATCGCTATTCAATTGTACCGTAATTCCCGAACGAGTTATGATATCAATTTCTGCTTCAATAATTTCGGCAGGCAAACGAAATCGTGGAATACCGTGAATCATCATGCCTCCTAATCGTGGTTCGCGTTCAAATATGGTCACGGAATGTCCAAAACGGAATAATTCCCGAGCAGCAGCTAAACCTGCCGGGCCACCGCCAATGATGGCAATACTTTTACCTGTATTTTCATACCATGGGATAAGCGGTTCAATGGGTGTTTGGTAAAAATCGGCAGAAATTCGTTTGAGATGGCAAATTTGTACCGGACCTTGAATGTTGGTCCAATTGTGTCTACATGCACTTTCGCACGGACGAGTACATACCCGACCTAGTACACCGGGAAATACATTGTCCTCTAAATTTATGCGATATGCCGCATCGTAATTACCTTGGAATATTTGTTCAATATACAATGGAACATTTGTTTTGGCAGGGCATGCGTTCTGACAAGGAATATCCTTGGCAAATGTTTTAAAATCCAAAGGAGTATCTACCACGCCGTTACGAGTAGTAAATTCAGAAAAATTCTTTGCTTTTGTATAATTATATCGCATACAACACTGCTTCTTTAAATGGTTCAACGCCTATTCTTTGTACTGTTTGTGCCAATGTTTCCGATTCGGTTCGTAGTTTTACAAAAGTATCGAGTACGGTTTCGGCAACTTCGGGAATATCAGTAGTTTTAAATTCGCCTACAACTTTTCCAAAACTTGCATGCGAGCCACCTATACGCATTTCGTAGCCCTCTACCGAACCTTGTTCTTCGCGAATTCGCATACCTCTAAATCCTATGTCGAATATAGAATATTGCGAACACGAATTGGGGCAACCCGAAATATTTATAAGTGCAGCATTGCGAATTACCGCATATTTATCTAATTGTAGTAGTGTTTGCAGGCTGTCGTGCAATGCGCGTGTTTCGCTCACCGCTTTGGGGCAATACGTGGTACCTACACATGGCACTATATCTTGTATGCCATAGAATCCATCGGTATATAATCCTATATCACGAATCCGTTGTTGCAATGCCGCTACGTTTGAAGGTTTTACTCCTTTTAATTCCAAATTCTGACGATTAGTAGTATACACATGCTGGTTGCCAAATTCTTCCGAAAGTTCGGCAATTACATTCATTTGACGATACGTTAATTCACCTTTTGGTACACGTATGCCAACGGTAGTAGTACCATCGGCAGCTGCATACATAGATTCTTGAATACGGTATGGCACATCGCCTCCGGTTTCGGAAATTGGAGAATACAGAATATTATCAACTCGTTTGCCTTCGGCTTTTAAGTTTGCAAGCACTATGTCTCTACAAAAATCTATTCCCTTACGATGAACCACATATTTCAATCTCGATTTTATACGATTCGTTCTATCGCCATAGTCTCGATAGAGTAACGCTATGGCTCGCGTAACTTCTAAAATTTGATTTTGTGGAACAAACGAAAATAATTGTTGCCCAATAAATTGCTTCCAACCCAAGCCACCACCAATGATAACTTTGAAGCCAAATTCAGTGGCGCCGTTAATTTCAACTTGTTGTGCTACAATTCCTACACAGTTTATAAATGGTTGTCCGCAACCGGTATCACAACCCGAATAGGTAATTTTGAATTTACGAGGCAAATTATCTAAATCACGAAACGAACCTAAATATTTTTGAGTAGCTACAGCATATTTACGCACATCAAACCGTGCATATTCACAGCTTTCGGCAAGAGGACAAGCTGCTACTATACGAGTAACGTCGCCACAACCATGGAAGGTAGTAAGATGAGCCGTGTTCAATTCTCGCATCATATCGGCCAAGTGACCCATTTTGAGCCAATGAAATTGAATAGCTTGGCGCGTGGTAATATTCATAATACCTTGCCCGTATTTGTATGAAGTAGATGCGAAACAACGTGCTTGTTGAGCGGTCATAATACCACCGGGAATTACCACCCTTGCCATAAAATTACCGGGTTGACGCGATGTATAAACTCCATACCATTTGGCAATTAATTTTTCTTCTTTCGACATATCGCCTTTGCGAGCAATTTCGTCGAAATCGAGTACAAAACCGGCTTCCTTTATTTCTTCTTCTTCGGTTCTGTATATTCCTGTAAGTTTTCGTTGCATAAGTTTGTAATAAATTATAGTGGTTTATTCATGATAATAGAGAAGTGTTGAAAGATATCGCTCGCCGGTATCGCAGATTATGGTTACAATTCGTTTGCATGTAGTACCAAATGTTTTAGCCACTTGGCGAGCAGCCCATACATTGGCACCTGCAGAAATGCCGCAAATAACTCCCTCTTTTGCCGAAAGTTCTTTTGCTGTAGCTATAGCGTCGGCACTCGAAACTTTAATAACTTCATCAATTATGTCTGTTGCCAAAATAGGGGGAATAAATCCTGCGCCAATACCTTGTATCATGTGAGCTCCCATAGGTTCGCCCGAAAGTACCGCCGATTCTACTGGCTCTACCGCAATTATTTGAATATTAGGATTTTTTTCTTTTAAATATTTTCCTACACCACTTATAGTTCCCCCTGTACCTACAGCGGCAACAAAAATATCAATATCACCATTGCAATCGTTCCAAATTTCGGGTCCCGTAGTTTCGTAATGAATTTCAGGATTGTGCCCATTTGCAAACTGTTGAGGCATAAATACATTATCAAACTTTTCTGCCAATAATTCAGCCTGCGCTATGGCTCCGGGCATTCCCTTTTGAGCATCGGTAAGTACTATTTGAGCTCCAAGCGATTCTAGAATTTTTCTTCGTTCTATACTCATGCTTTCTGGCATAGTAAATATAATTTTGTAGCCTTTTACCGCAGCCGTTAGTGCCAATCCTATTCCTGTATTTCCCGAGGTTGGTTCTATAATAGTTGCACCGGGTTTCAATACTCCAGCCTTTTCGGCTTTATCTATCATAGCAAAACCTATACGATCTTTTACTGATGAACCGGGATTAAAATATTCTAATTTTCCAATAATTTCCGACGCACAATTTTCAGGACTCTGCAATCGTAAAAGTGGCGTATTACCTATTAATTCAGTAATATTTTTGTATATTTTTTCAGGCATCTTTATTTTGTTATTATTCTAAACAAATATATTATTTTTTTTATACTATTAACCTAGTAGGATTCAATTATTGTTTTTTAATTACAACTTTCCAATACGTTTCTACTTTTTCTTCGGCAAGCACCGTATGTCCTTCGTTACGAACAGAACCCGGCACATTTTGGATAGGAGCGCCATCATCTAGTAAAATTTCGAGTAAATCGCCCGATTGAATTTTAGATAGCTCAATTTTTGTTTTTACAAAATTCATTGGACAGGTTACTCCTCGTAAATCTTTATGATAACTATTTGTAGCATTTGTAGTGTTTGCAATGGCATCAATTTTAGGATATTGTAGTGAATCGTCTAATGAATTATATAATGCACATACATCATCGGCAAGCTGTATTATTTCTTGTTGATGTTTGTATGCATAGTCTATATTGGCTTGAGCCATTTCTAATATAAGTGGAAGATATTTTTGAGAAATAAGTTTTTCATTAATAAAACATTGTATAAAACCTTGAAAAATATCAGATATTCCTTTATAATCATACCCCTTTGTAACAAGGAGCATTCGCGATGCGTATTTTGCAAGATTATATGCATTTTCGGCTATTTCGGTGGTATTTTGTAATATTGTAAAATTATATTTAGCCTTTTGGATAGCCGTAAAGTCTACATCTATCATGTCAAAAATTCCTGCGGAACATTCTCCGGCACCTCTCCCTTTGAGTGAGAATTGCGAACTTGCCCCAAAATCATAAAAATAGTCATTTTGTTTTTTATAATCAGGCTCATTTTGGAATTTTTCTGCAATATGTTTAGGGTACTCAGAAAGAGCATATTCTGTAAAATTTGAAAACATTTGCTGTTTAGCTTCAAAATCATGCAATATTTCTTTAGTAAAAAAATCAATATCTTTTGCCGCTATGGTGGTAAGTGGCAATCCAAATTTTGAATTGTTTTCGCCAATACTACCACCTAACATTACTGTATAGGCCGGATACATATGTTCGCCTTTACCAACTTTACCATAAAACCCAATATCGGCGTTAGAATGTTGTCCGCAACTATTTGGACATCCCGAAATGTTAATCCGTAATTGTGATGCAAAATCCCATGCTTGCGGAGTTTCTAATAATTTTTGTTGAATAGCATTTGATGCTCCTTTTGCCAAACAAATACCTAATCGGCAAGTGTCGGCACCGGTACACGATACTATTGAATGAATTAATTTGCTTTCTGTATTTGCAAAATTATGCTGTTTTAAAAATGAATATATTTCATATCATTATTAACCGACTAAAATCAATAATCGTTATTTTACTCATGTAAATTATTGATATTCAAGTCGAAGTTGT
>MWCJ01000073.1 GCA_002069975.1 Bacteroidetes bacterium ADurb.Bin217
TCAAAACAATATACATGCTTATCCGATGATGCAAGAATATGCCCTTTCTTACCATCTTTACCGGGTACCACTTTACATTCATTGAAACGGGTACCATCGTGAGGCTCCAAATACCAAAGCCATTCACCTGTTTCAGCATCAAAGGCGTAGATATATCCACTGTCGAAATATATGATGCCATTAAGTTCTTGTAAATATCGATAAGGATCTTTTTCTGTTATCCAAATTTGCTCACCATTAAATTTGTTAATACTTGCTAAAGTTTTTGACTTAATATTCTGCACTAATAATTTATTATTTATTTCTATTGTTTGAGAATATAATTCATAACTATTATTAGCCCAAACAAATTGACCATTAGTAATATTTCCACAAATTAAATATGATTCACCAATTCCATTTACATCTCTTCCCGAAGAAATATAAAAATAAGGGTAACTGACAAAATATCTAGAGCTAAGCCAAGGCACATTAAAATCAATATTTGTATATATCCATGATTTTGTATCTTTGTTGAATAGACTGAGATAACCTTTATTTTTATAAGTATACCCTATTAATACATGAATTTGATTATTAATAACAGATGGAATCATAACCTCTACAATTAAAGTATCTAATTCATTTTCAATTGGCAAATCACATAATTTTTTTCTTACACCGGTTTCTACATTTCCATAAAATACAGTTGTATGTTCTACAAATTCGTAATTTTTTGAATCATCACAACCATTGAAAAAGAATAATGAATCAATACCTGTAACTACAACATTATAAGAAGTTTTAATTTTTTGTGTGTTATGTAACTCTTGACACTCTCCCGTTTCTAAATTAATTTTTTCAAATCCGCTGCCATCTATACCCCAAAATGGTATTATTAAAAAATTATCATATTGATATCCTTTCCAAATATCATATTCAAATAAAGGAGCACTCCCGTTTCGAAGTTTTCTAAATAATTCCCATTGAATATTGCCCGTTTCGGATTCTATCATCTGAAAGAATGTACTATCATTTCGGCGCATTGCAACCAATCCGGCATTATTATATACAATCGGCAAATCAATACAACTATAGGTATATGCTTCATCAGTTATGCGTTTTTTCCATAAGTAGGGGGCAAAATCACAGGGTAATTTTTCACACGTATCCGTTGACTTAATTTCGGGATTGTATTCTTTGCAGCTTATACACAAGCTTACAATACATAAGAATGCTATATATTTCATATCAAAAACAAACTACCCCCTTTATAAAACCTGACTCTCCTGCTCCTATTTGAAATTCTGTTGACATTCGTCTACCTATACAATATTCAACACCAATAATTGTAAGATCTAAAGAGTTTTTAAAAATAATTCCATTTTCTAACGGCAATTGTTTTTGTGCTTTTATAAGCAACGAACTTATACCACTATAGAGATTAAATCTATTATGTTTAAAATAGTAATATTGTATTCCAACACCAAAATAGGTTGTTTTAACAAAAATTTCTTTATTAACTGTTGTTCCTTGTAAAACAGGATGAGTTTTTTCATACCCGACAAATGCTACATATCGAAAATCTGAATTAAATTTACATGAAAAACCACCTATAAAATCACCTTTTGTGTAAACATATTCATATAAATTAGGATTTTGTAATTGCGTAATACTTAAAAATCCATACCCCACAAATGGTTTAATTTGAATTTTTGCATCTATTTGTTCATATCTTTGTGAATATCCAGATATACTTATCAGAATAAACATTAAAATACTTCTTACCATTATTTTCTCGTAGTTTTTATATCTTGGAGAGCCTCATAACAATACGCATACCCCCCAGAACAACCTATAATCCGATCTTTTTCTCCATTTTTACCAGATACCATAATTACCTGAGTAAACCTACCCCCATCATTTGGTTTCAAATGCCATATTTTTTTGCCAGTTAAACCGTTTATACCATAAATTAATCCCGTATGAAAATAAACATAATTATTTAATGTATAAACTGGATATACCGCATGTGTTTCAAATATTTGCCAAACTGTTTCTCCAGTATATTTATTTATAGCAGAAAATTCCGGTGGATCGTATGGATTCGTTCGAGAATCAAATCCAATATAATAATCCCCTAATTCAACTATACCTAAAAAGTACATAATATCTGGACGCGTCCAATTTATTTCCGTCGTTTCTATATTTCCACATATTACCGAAGCTGAATCCCCTAAAGTACAAATAACAAATCTGTTATTATTGTAATAATACGTTTGATTACAAATCTCCCCGGGAACAGAAATATTTTTTCGTTCCCACGTTTGCGATTTATAATTATATACTGCTATATACGATTTTTTATGTGAAGAGTATCCTACCAATACTTCAATTTGATTATCTTTATAATATGGCATAACTAAACCAACATTAAGAGAATCCATATGTATTGAATCTATCAATTGCGGCATTGGCAATTCTCTAATTTTGCCGGTTTTTACATTGCCACAGTATATTCTTGAAGAAATCTCTAATTCTAATTGCATACTAAGAGGGCGCCCTCTAAAGAAAAATAATGAATCTAATCCACATGGTTGTGAAATATTTTCAATCCAAACACCCTGTGCTTTTGTATTTGTTTCCCATAGCTGTTTACCTGTTTTAAGGTCTATGCACTCATATCCATATTCACCAATTCCTATAAATTCATTTACCAAATATCGGTCATATTGATATGCTAATTCAATTCCATCATCAAAAGGACTACCTTCTCTACGTATTTTTCGAGGTTCTTTCCATATTATTTGTCCATCATCACAACTTAGCAATGCTAAATATAACGTTTTATCCTGAGTTATAAATGTTAAAAATCCATTATTGTATTTAATATCAGTAAATACCCAGCCGTTTTTATGATCTGAATCTGTCAATGGCGCTCGCCAAATATATGGAGTTTTATATATTGCCCCATCAATTATTTCAACACTGTCTTTAGGTTCGGGAATATAAGGCTGAGGTTCTTCTTTACAAGAAAACAGGTAAAATACACAAACAACAAACAAATAATAAATTTTCATTTCAATATATATTTACAAAGGTCGAATGAAACCCACGTTAATAGTTACATAGTATTATATAACAAATTTTAATTCATCCTACTTTTTGTTACACTTTTTTATAATGTGGAGTTCATATAAATTTTATTATTAAAAATACCTGACACTTCTAAAAAAAAAGTGTCAGGTATAGTTTTTTTATTTTTTAAATAATTTGAAAAATGCAGAATGTGATGGCGATTCTCTATTTAATTGATCACATGACCCATTTGTAATTGCTCGTAGCAAATATGCAGTTTCTTTACTATTTTTTATTTCTTCATGATTAGTTTCTTCGATTAAAATTGGAATTGCACCAGGAAATCCCTTTTGAGTTGATGTTGTAACTAAACCGTCGTTTGGATAAAAAATTGGGGGATTTGGTCTTGTTGAGATATTTAATAATCCCATTTCAACTAAGAAAAAAGTATGAAAAGCATTTTCTAAATAATCTTTACTGCGAATCCATGCGTCACGCTTTGCTTTTTTTTCCGCACAAAACCCCTTTCTTCTCCACCACTCATTTGTACTCGGATCAAGAGCTTGAATTCTTGCATCAAAAGTAGCCGACAATTTACCAAATAATGCAAGCAAATAATCATCATTGTCATGATTAAAAAGTTCATAGCTCCCTTTTTTACTATCTGCATAAAACGAAGAACCAAACATTCTAAACACTTGCGGCGATTTTTCTATACCATTAATTGCTATTTTAAAAACTTTAGTATCATACGTGCCAGTAGTTTGTTTTATATCATTCTTATTAATTTCATTAATTACTGTTGAACCTACCGATAAGTCAGTTAAAACTTTTTGGGAACCTGCAATATTTGAAATAATATAATCACTCGCATTAAATTGCTGAAGAATAGCATCTAATAACCTTCCAAATATTTTATTTGTAAAATTATTTAGTGCTTTAAATCCTAAAAATTCACACCCACTATAAATAATTTGAAATTTTGGGTCTTTAACAAATTCCGATAGTAATCCTTGTGAATCGCTAGATGCACCTTCTGTTATCCTATAAATTGCATCCTTTACCGAATTATCAAATTTTGCACGAGTTACTTCATTTGTTAAAACTGATGCTATATGAGCACCTAAATGTGGTGAATTTAATGTAATAATACCGTTATATGCATCTTTTTTTGTACTCATCTTATAATCTATATACCATTTACGAGCAGCTAATCCACCTAAACTATGAGCTATTACAATTTTTTTAGGAGTTTCATAATAATATGGATCGCTTCCAAATATTTTATCGGCAATGTTTTGAGCTGTATATCCAATACCTAATGCCGATTCATGATATACAGGCTGAACAAAACTCGTTGAATTAATTAAATCCGATCTTTGTAAATTAATAAAAAAATTATGAATTCGAGTTAAGCTTTGACTATTCCCATTCATGCCATGAATAAAATTAACTTTTGTATGTGTTTGTTGTGCATTACCAATATAAGCTGTTGCAACAAAAAACATAAAGATTAAATGTTTCATATCTATAAATTATTTATTATGTTAATATTTGAATATGTAATTTTTCTTATTCCAATATACTTTTGATTGTATTCATTTATTAAATATGAAAATGAAAATTCTTGATAAGGAATAAACTGATTAGGAGAATACTGTTGATAAGACATGGAATCTTTATAAAATAATTCATTATTGGAATTATATAATTCCCTTTTAATTACAACGTGAGCTATTGTATCATAAAACATTCTTTCTGAGATATTTCCAAAATCTTTATCAAAATAATTCTCTTCTGTAATTTCTATATGTTTTGAATGTAATATTTCATTCTTTAATTGCTGCTTTTTTTCTGAAGTTTTGATTTTTGAATAATGAGCAAGTAATTCTTTTTCTAATGGGGTTTCAGTATCTAATGAATACATTAATGTGCCGCTTTCATTAAAATAATGGGCTTTATTATTCTCATACACTACTGTTTTAAAAACATTATTCTTATCAAATATCGACTGTTTTAAAGCATTTGGTGGAATAACTTTGTTATTGTATATCACTTCTTTTCGACAAGTTCCATCTTTTTTTACTTGAATTTTCCAATGACTATTTTTCTCTGTTACTTCTGAAGCAATTATATCAGATGTCGTTAACAATGATGTATCTAGTATAGATGAATTATCTTGATAAATCTTTTCTTCTAAATCATATTCAATTACTATTGCATAGGTTTCATAATTGTCTCCTATAAGTTCCTGCTTACAACTCACTGCAAACAGGCTACTTAAAAAAACTAAATAAATAATTGTTTTGTGTATCATTTTTGGTTATTTTTATCTATTAAACTTTTGTTTAGTCTCACTCGCCTTTATTGGTTCCAGTCAATGTATTGCGGGTGGGATTTTTTTATTCTCTGAGTAAGAAAGTAGAATATGCTTCCCTAACGCACCGATATTGATATCGGCTGAAAGTATATACGCGATACGACAATGCATACCAAGCGTATACAAGTGTGTTACGATGTATTATTCATACAAATACTCTTTTAAAAAATTAACCAAGGATAATTCCTTGATGTTGCGCTGCGAAAATATGAGTATTTTTTGATATATACAATAGCTCGTATAAAAAAAATTTAATCGTAACAATTTCTTCATATACACATATCTTGAGTCTCTCAATTGAGCAACTAAAAAACTATTTGAATTTCAATATATTATACACATAATGGTTGTTTAATCCGTTTCAAAATAAAAAATTCACAGAATATATTTGGAACCGCCAACACACGTATAATGATAGTAAGGTAAGAAAAAACAAATACTACTTGTAATACATTTTGACTGAAAGCCTTATTTTTTTATAATTTGATTCAATTGCCTTGAAAAAAATATATAGTTAGTGTATTATTTACAATAATATATGTATCTTTGGTGTAGTTTTAGAAACTTTTTAGTTTTTGTTTCTAAGTAACATTATGTATGGAAATTGCAAAGGAATAGTTATATTTGATAGAATAAAAAAATTGAAACCTTATAAAAACATTCTAATTCTTGAAGGTTGGATTATTTTTTTACCAATATATTACCTAAGGGCTTTATCCCGGAGGGATACAATATCGGCAGAAAGAATTTGTTAGACCCATTAATACGTGCCTCGTAGAGGTACTACATTTTTATTGGACAATAGTTATTTTAATAGAGTAAAAATAAAAAAACATACCTCATGAAACAAACCTCAGAAAAACTTTCATTATTCGAAAAAGTAGGATATAGTTTAGGCGATTTAGCCGCAAATTTGGTATTTCAGACACTTATTACGTATTTAGCATATTTCTATACCGATATTTATGGATTAGATAATACCGATGCGTCAATTATCATCTTAGTTGTTGGTCTTTTTGCCGCATTTGCTTTTAACCCCTTAGTAGGTGCATTGGCAGACAGGACTCATTCGCGTTGGGGCAAATTCAGACCATGGATTTTATTTACTGCTATTCCAATGGGTGTAGTTGCGTTATTGGCTTTTACAACCCCCGATTTTTCGTACAAAGGTAAAATTATATATGCTACCGTTACCTATACCTTATTGCTCTTATTATATGCAAGTAGTAATTTGCCTTATTCTGCATTAAGCGGAGTAATTACAGGGAATATGGCAGAACGTAACAGTATTTCGTCTATTCGTTTTGTTGCTGTAATGTTTGCTCAATTTTTTGTACAAGTTTTTATGTTACCAATTATAGAATTTGCAGGCGATGGCAATAAGGCTGTAGGCATTGAAATAGTAATGACGTGGTTGGCAGTAATTGGAACTATAATGCTTCTTATAACATTTTTTACAACTCGCGAACGTATAGTACCTACTACCGAGCAAAAATCAACATTTAAGCAAGACATACATGATTTAACTCAAAATAAACCTTGGATAATAATGCTTATCCTTACAATTTTAATTTTTATTACCTTAGCTCTCAAAGGCGGTTCGTATGTGTATTATTTCAACAATTATGTAGATGCTACTGTGTTAGCCGAACGAATACAACCAATAATTAGTGGGTTACAATCGGTAGGTATTACCTTTTTTGGTTCAGACCCTGTTTCGGCCGGTTTTGGATTGTTTAATGCAGGCGGTATTATTTGTATGTTGTTTGGTATAGGATTGTCAAAAAAGCTTGCCGATACCTATGGCAAACGTGATGTATTTGGGGTAGCATTGGCTATTTCTACAATTTTTATAATCCTCTTTATTACATTTAATCCTTCGCAAGTACTATTAATGTTTGGAGCTCAAATGCTACACGGATTCTTTTATGGCATTACAATTCCTTTGTTATGGGCTATGATTGCCGATGTTGCCGATTATTCTGAATGGAAAAATTACCGACGAGCTACTGCAATTATTTTTTCAGCCATGATGGTGGGCCTTAAAGCCGGATTGTCAATTGGTGGAGCACTTGTTTCGTGGATTATAGGATTGTACGGCTATGTTCATGCCGAAGCCGGACAAACAGTTGTGCAACCCGAAACGGTTGCACATGGTGTTAAACTTATGGTTAGTATATATGCTGCCATACCATTTATTATAGGATGTGTGTTGTTATTCATGTACGAAATAAATAAACACAAAGAAATTCAAATAGAGCAAGATTTAGCTGAACGACGAAAATAATATAAAACTCTGATACTATGCCCGAAGACAGTATAGAACACATAGACTTTGACACATTGCACACACGTGCAATTTCTCAACCACTTATAACACACATGTACACAGCCGATCCTGCTGCACATGTATTCGATGGAAAATTATATATTTATCCTTCGCATGATAGAGACGCCGGAATTCCGTTTAATGACAATGGCGACCATTTTGATATGGAAGATTACCATGTAATATCAATGGATTCAATAGATTCTACCCCCATCGACCACGGCATGGCTTTACATATTAGCAGTGTTCCGTGGGCTAAGCGACAAATGTGGGATTCTGATGTACAATACAAAAACGGAACATATTACCTCTATTTTTCGGCAAAACGACCCGATGGTATATTCCAAATAGGTGTAGCAACAAGTAAAAATCCGGCCGGACCTTTTACAGCAGAACCGCAACCAATTTCAGGAAGTTATTCTATAGATCCATGTGCATTTTGCGATATTGATGGGGCATATTATCTTTATTTCGGAGGAATATGGGGTGGGCAATTACAAAAATATAGAAACAATACATATTCAAACTCGTATGAATTACCATGCATACATGAGCCTGCATTGGGACCACGAGTTGCTAAACTAAGCAAAAATATGCTTGAATTTGCCGAAGCTCCCCGAGAAATAGATATACTCGATGCTCAAGGTAATAAATTAGTGGAAGGAGACATCTCTCGTCGCTTTTTTGAGGCTTCGTGGATGCATATGTACAAAGGAATATACTATTTTACATATTCAACCGGCGACGGACATACAATTTGTTATGCTACCGGTTCATCGCCCTATGGTCCGTTTACTTATAGAGGTGTTGTGTTGCATCCTGTAGTTGGTTGGACTACACACCATTCTATTTGCGAATTCAATGGTTCGTGGTATTTATTTTACCACGATTCAAGTCTTTCCAAAGGAGTTACACACTTACGTTCTATGAAAGTTACCAAACTTACCTATGCTGCCAACGGATCTATAGAACCTATATTTCCGTATGGAACAGACTACGTTTTGTAACCATACATTTTAATACAGAGGGATAGTATAAAGGTCTGAATGCCATAGAAGTGTTAGAGTTTACCCAAATTTCATATTTGAATTATTCTAAATCCGAGTAACAGGTTCTGCCTCTACTCCAATTCTACAGCATCAACAACCAATTGAGCAATAGATTTAAAAGCTATAGACACTATAGAATCTTCGTTGAGAGCAATAGGAGTACCCGAATCTCCGGCTTCGCATATGCTTTGAACTATTGGTATTGCACCTAAAAAAGGTATTCCCAATTGTTGAGCTAATTGTTCTGCTCCTTGTTTTCCGAAAATAAAATACTTATTCTGAGGTAATTCTGCCGGGGTAAACCATGCCATATTCTCAACTATTCCTAATATAGGAACTTGAATACCGTCTTTTCGAAAAAAATCAATGCCTTTGTGTACATCAATTAACGCAACTTGCTGTGGAGTACTTACCATAACTGCACCGGTCAATTCTATAGTTTGTGCTACGGTTAGCTGAATATCGCTGGTACCGGGAGGCATATCGAGCAATAAAAAATCTAATTCACCCCAGTCGGTATCGGAAATGAACTGTTTTAATACATTTCCTGCCATAGGACCTCGCCACGCCAGAGCATCGGAAGTTTTTACAAAAAAACCGATTGACAATACCTTTACTCCATATTGTTCTATTGGCACAATATATTCTTTATCCCCTATTTTTTTCATCATTGGCTGCTTCTGTTCTACCTGAAACATTTTAGGAACCGATGGCCCAAATATATCGGCATCGAGTAAACCAACTTTATATCCAAGTTGCGATAATGCTATTGCAAGATTTGCACTTACAGTAGATTTACCAACACCACCTTTACCGGATGCTATTGCTATACAATGCTTTACTTGCGAAATACCACCTGGTTCGTTGCTATGATTGGCTTTAAGTATAGTTACCGGAATTGAAATAGTACCCGCAAACGACAACTCACGTTTAAGTGCATCTTCTATAGTTGGTATGAGAGCTTGTTTATATTTTTCATATGCCTGCGGCAATCCAATTTCTATAGTTATCTGTGATGCATCTGCTGTTATTTCCGAAATTATTCCTGTCTCCACAATACTTTTTTTCTCACCGGGCATTGGAATTTTTTGTAAAATTGATTCTATAATTTCTTTCATATTACTAATGTTTATATGCTTGAATAAATCTATCTTTTGAATGTAAATCTTGTATAATTTTGCATTGTTTATATCCGGCGTTTGAAAATAACGAACACGTTTCATTACCAAATGCTTCATTAATTTCGCACAAAATCATACCCCTATCTTCTAATTTTTGTAATCCCATACGAGCTAAGGCATCATAATACAGTAATGGATTGTGGTCGGGAGCAAACAATGCCAAATGTGGTTCATAATCCAAAACATGAGCTTTCATTTGTTTTTTCTCATTAGAGCACACATACGGTGGATTACTTACAAGAATAGAACAAGTTGGGAGCAAATTCCATTGTTGTTCGTTGCACATATCGGCTTCTATACACGTAATATTCACAGAATTATCTTGAGCATTTTTTCGAGCAATTTCTATAGCATGCGAAGAAATATCTAGAGCAAATACCTGAGCCTGAGGAATATATTTAGCAATTGTAATAGCTATACAACCGCTTCCGGTACCAACATCTAAAATTGTATGAGTATGTGCAATTGGATTCGAAATTATTGAATGTACCAGCAATTCTGTTTCTTGTCGCGGTATAAGTACATGCTCATTTACCCGAAATTCTAAACCGTAAAAATCAGCCTTTCCGCGAATATATTGAATAGGAATATGTTGAGAAAGTTGTTTTAAAGCAGCACGCAAAAACGTTATTTGGTCAGACGTTATTTGCATTGTTGCATTAAGCACAGTATCGGTTTTAGAATATCCGATATCCGAAAGCAAGAGAGTATATATAGCAGAAATTTCATTTTTCGGATATATGTTGTGTAATTCCGTTTGAAATTCTATTTTTACATCGGATAAAGTCATTGAATTCAAATTTTAATCAAAATTACACATTTACAAACAACATGACAGAACTTGAGGATAAAAAATATATGCACATATGTTTAGATATTGCCCAACAAGCATTTGGCAATACATATCCCAACCCTATGGTAGGTTGTGTTATTGTTCATAATTCTACAATTATAGGACAAGGCTATCATAGAAAAGCAGGCGAACCCCATGCCGAAGTACTTGCTATAGAATCGGTGCAAAATAAAGATTTACTCAAAAAATCTACTCTTTATGTAAATTTAGAACCATGTGCTCATTACGGCAAAACGCCCCCTTGTTCTTTGGCTATTATACAACATGGAATACCACGTGTAGTAATTGGCTGTATAGACACCTATAGTGAAGTGGCAGGTAAAGGTGTTGATATGCTTCGCAACGCCGGTATTGATGTAACTGTAGGCATATTGGAACATGAATCTCGAATATGTAACAGTAGATTTTTTACATTTCACGAACAAAAACGCCCGTATATTATACTTAAATGGGCACAAACACAAGATGGCTTTATAGATATAGCACCCGAATATAAATCACAACAACAAGGTTTATGGATAACCGACGATATTTGCAAACAACTGGTGCATACATGGAGAACGCAAGAACAAGGGATTTTAATAGGTACTAATACTGCCGAAATTGACAATCCGCAACTTACAGCACGATTAGCACAAGGCAACAACCCCTTGCGATTAGTAATTGACCTACACAACAGGTTGCCACAACACTTACATGTAAAAGACGGCTCAACGCCCACCATTATATATACTGGTGATACCAACGCAGTGTCGAAACAAAATGTTGAATATGTTTATATAGACACTTCAAAACCGCTCTGGAGTGAAATATGTAATGATTTATAT
>MWCJ01000074.1 GCA_002069975.1 Bacteroidetes bacterium ADurb.Bin217
ATTTTTCAACATTTGTAGGAATTATGGTACACAAATAATCAACCGTAACCCCTTTACGTTTTGCATAATCTTGTAATTGTTCATCGTTTACTTTGCCTACCCCAAAATATGTTGCCTCCGGATGTGCAAAAAATAATCCTGATACCGAGGCTCCCGGATACATCATAAATGATTCGGTAAGGCGTACCTGTATATTTTTTTCTACATCAAGCAATGCAAACAATGTTTGCTTTTCGCTATGATCCGGACACGCTGGGTAGCCGTATGCAGGACGAATTCCTTGATATTTTTCTTGTATCATTTCATCCACCGATAATTGCTCATCTGCAGCATATCCCCACAAAGTAGTTCGCACCTTATGATGCAGCAATTCGGCAAACGCTTCGGCAAGTCTATCGGCAAGTATTTTTATCATAATTTCCGAATATTCATCACCATCAGCTTTGAATTTTGCTGCCCATTCATCGGCACCTACACCTGCAGTACACGCAAATGCTCCAATATAATCAGATTTTCCCGATGATTTGGGTGCTATAAAATCAGAAAAACACATATTTGGCTGCCCATTGGGTCGCAAAGTTTGTTGACGCAAATTATGAAATGTTGCCAGTACTTGTGTTCGTTGCTCATCGGCATATACTTCCATATCATCTTCTACCGAATTGGCAGGATATAAGCCTATTACCGCATGAGCTTGCAGCATTTCTTTACTAGTAATTTGCTGTAACATCTGTTGTGCATCGGCAAACAATTTCGTAGCCTCCTCTCCTTTTTCCGTATCAGTCAATATTGCAGGATATTTTCCTTTCATTTCCCATGCATGGAAAAAGTATGTCCAATCTATATAGGGTATAATTTCGGCAATACTATAATTTTCAAATACTTGCACACCCAAATTCGATGGTTTTGTGATAGAAGTGGTTTCCCAATTTAGCTGTAATTTATTGGTACGTGCTTCTGCAAGACTTACAAAATCGTTTACTTTACGATTTGAATATAAATTACGCAATGTTGCATATTCTTGTTTAATAGAAGCAATATACGCTGCAGAATTATCGCCTAACAAATTACTACATACCGCAGCACTTTTGGATGCATCGGGCACATAGATAACCCCTCCGGAATATTGTGGATCAATTTTCACAGCAGTATGTATTTTTGATGTGGTAGCACCACCTATGAGCAGTGGAATTTTCATACCACGTGCTTCCATTTCGGCAGCTACATGCATCATTTCTTCGAGCGAAGGCGTAATGAGACCACTCAAACCGAGAATATCAACACGTTCAGCAATTGCAGTATCAATAATAGTTTCGAGTGGACACATCACTCCAAGGTCAATAATTTCGTAATTATTACACGAAAGCACCACTCCTACTATATTTTTCCCTATATCATGCACATCACCTTTAACCGTTGCAAGCAATATTTTACCGGCTGACGAAGAACTTACATCAGATTTTTCTTCTTCGATATAGGGCAACAAAATAGACACTGCTTTTTTCATAACTCGTGCAGTTTTCACTACTTGTGGCAAAAACATTTTACCCTCGCCAAACAAGTCGCCCACTATGTTCATTCCGTCCATAAGGGGACCTTCTATGATTTTGAGGGTAGGACTATAAAGCGTGCGGGCTTCAGTTAAATCAGGTTCTAAGAAATCTGCAATACCTTTCATTAAACCATGAGCCAAGCGTTTTTCGACCGGAAACTCGCGCCATTCGTCAACTTTTTGAATCGTAGTACCCGAATTTTTTACAGTTTCGGCAAATTCTATCAATTGTTCAGTAGCTTCAGGGAATTTATTCAAAACTACATTCTCAATTTTTTCACGTAATTCTGCAGGAATTTCATCATACACCTGCAACATTCCGGGGTTTACAATTCCCATATCCAAACCTGCTTCTATAGCATAGTATAAAAACACCGAATGCATGGCTTCGCGCACGGGATTATTGCCACGAAACGAAAACGACACATTACTGATACCACCACTTACTTTGGCGTGTGGCAAGTTTTCTTTAATCCAACGTACCGATTGAATAAAATCGAGTGCATATGAATTGTGTTCATCGATACCCGTAGCAATTGTAAGTACGTTGGGGTCGAAAATAATATCTTGCGGTGGAAAATTGATTTTTTGTGTCAACAAATCATAGGCACGTTTACAAATCTCTTTTCGGCGTTCAAATGAATCGGCTTGCCCCACTTCGTCGAACGCCATTACAACCAATGCTGCACCATATTGTTTTACTTTGAGTGCTTTTGCCAAAAATTCGGTTTCACCTTCTTTTAAACTGAGTGAATTTACAATACATTTTCCTTGTACACACTTTAAACCGGCTTCAAGCACGTCCCATTTCGACGAATCTATCATTATAGGTACGCGAGAAATTTCGGGTTCAGAAACTACCAAATTCAAAAAATGAATCATTTCCTCTTTGGTTTCGAGCATTGCATCGTCTAGATTTATATCGATAATTTGTGCACCGTTTTCTACTTGCTCACGAGCTACAGAAAGTGCTTCATCATATTTTTTTTCGCGAATTAATTTGGCGAATTTTATTGAGCCAGCCACATTGGTACGTTCACCAATATTTACAAAATTCTTATCTTTATCGATAGTAAATGCCTCTAACCCACTCAATCGAGTTACAAAATTTGGTAGA
This sequence comes from Bacteroidetes bacterium ADurb.Bin217, assembly GCA_002069975.1. Classification (GTDB taxonomy): domain Bacteria; phylum Bacteroidota; class Bacteroidia; order Bacteroidales; family UBA1715; genus MWCJ01. The sequence goes on from MWCJ01000074.1 coordinate 2,670, forward strand.
GGTTTCGTACGTGGTTTATATTGACTTACGATTTCGGCAATTTTTCTAATATGCGCATCGCTGGTACCACAGCAACCACCAATTATATTTAATTGCGATTTTTCTAAGAATGGACGCACCATTTCGAGCATAATATCAGCAGTTTGGTCATAATCGCCAAATTGATTAGGCAAGCCTGCATTGGGGTGTGTACTTACATAAAACGGACATTTTTCACTTAATTCTTTAACAAACGGAGCAAGTTCTTTGGCTCCCAGCGAACAGTTAAGTCCAATACTTAACAAATTGATATGACTCACCGAGTTGATACAAGCCTCAAGCGTTTGCCCCGATAAACCGCGACCACTTGCATCGGCAATTGTAAACGAAATCATTACCGGTATTTCGGTATGCTTATACTCTTGCACCCGTTCTATGGCATACAACGCAGCTTTTGCATTCAACGTATCAAACACCGTTTCGACCATAAGCAAATCAACACCGGCATCAACAAGTGCATCAACCTGTTCTGAATACACCTCAACCAAATCGTCAAAAGTCACAGCACGATAGGCAGGATTGTTAACATCGGGCGACATTGAAGCTGTTTTGTTGGTAGGGCCTATAGAACCACACACAAAGCGAGGTTTGGCCGGATTTGCCGCAGTAAATTCATTACACAACTCACGAGCTATGGCAACCGATGCAAAATTAATTTCACGCACTAAATCTTGCTGATTATAGTCGGCAAGTGAAATACTATTTGAATTAAAAGTATTTGTTTCAATAATATCGGCACCTGCGTCGAGGTATTTTCGTTGAATTTCGCGAATTACTTCGGGTTTGGTAATACTTAACAAATCATTATTTCCTTTGAGCGGAATATGCCCCTGCGTAAATCGTTCTCCCCGATAATCCGATTCAGTAAGTTTATATTTCTGAATCATAGTGCCCATAGCACCATCGAGTACTAATATGCGTTGTTTTAAAATGTCTTGAATACGTTCCATGTATATAATTTTACCCTTATTGTAGGAGCAAATATAGTACATTTATGAGGAAATCAAAGAGAAAAAAGGGTATAGAGGTTTAAGGGTATATGGGTTTAATGGTATAGGGGGTTAAGGGTGTAGAAGTATAGGGGTATTGCATTTAATTATTAATGGTTACAGGGTTAAAGGTATACGGTATATGGTATACGGTTTAGAGAAATGCTCATATATATTAAAAATGAGAAAGCAATAACCCCGAAGGGTTGATATAATGGGTAATTATGAAATATTAATGATTAATAGTTAATTAGGTACAAATATAAATCAGTGTGAATCTAAAAAACAGAGAAAATCTGAGAGAATCTGTGGATAAAGAAAGTTTTGAGTTAGGGTATACGGTTTAGACTATAACCCCACACACCCTTATACCTTTAACCCCTTAAATCTTTACACCCTTATACCCTTTCACCTTCAAACAATCTAATATTGTTCATTTTTACTCGGAAAATCTTTTGATTTCACATCGCGAATATATGACTGAACCGAATTTGTAATTTCTTGGAAAAGATTATGATATCGGCGTAAAAACCGAGGAGAAAAATCTTGATTAATTCCTAACATATCATGTAAAACAAGTACTTGACCATCGACTCCACCACCTGCACCAATACCAATTACCGGAATAGAAATAGAATTTGCAACTTTTGTTGCCAACTCAGCAGGAATTTTTTCGAGAACAAGAGCAAAACATCCTGCATCTTGAAGTTTTTTAGCATCGTGAATTAATTTTTCAGCTTCTTCTGTAGATTGAGCTCTTACTGCATACGTACCAAATTTATTTATAGATTGTGGCATTAACCCTAAATGACCCATTACCGGTATTCCGGCAGAAATAATACGCTGAACCGACTCTACAATTTCTTCGCCTCCCTCTAATTTTACAGCACTACAACCGGTTTCTTTCATAATTCTAATAGCAGAACTCAAAGCTTCACGTGAATTGCCTTGATACGAACCAAAAGGCATATCAACAACAACTAATGCACGTTGAACTGCACGTTGAACTGACGACGCGTGATATATCATATTGTCTAAAGTTATGGGAAGAGTAGTTACATATCCAGCCATAACATTTGATGCCGAATCGCCTACCAATATCACATCAATTCCTGCTAAATCAAGAATTTTAGCCATTGAATAATCATACGCTGTAAGCATTGAAATTTTTTCGTTTCGCATTTTCATTTCTTGCAACACATGTGTTGTTACAACTTTAGGCGATATTGTATTTGAACTCGACATACACTATAATTTTATTTGTAATGTAAAACTACTGTTATTTTTTTAAAAATTTAAAAAATCAATAAAGATTAACTGTTTTTTTATTCAAACTCATATTTTTTTTAAAATGTAAACTAGCTCTTATTAAAAAAATGTATTTTTGTAAAAAAAACAGTATGACAGAATTAGAGATAAAAAAAACTGCATCTACCCCCAAAGTATGGTATTCAGCTGATGATACTACGCTACTGATAGAAGGTCGTTCTTTTCCTGAAAATGCTCGCGAATTTTACAGTCCCATTATTCAATGGATTCATTCCAATAAATCTGATTTTGGAACACACATTACTGTATCTATAAACTTAGAATATTACAATACCGCCTCATCAAAATTTTTAATGGAAATGTTTCACGAATTAGAGCTCATTCAAACAGAAGGAACTTGCTCGGTTACAATTCTTTGGCATTATATGGAAGATGATGACGATATGCGTGATGCAGGTTTAGAATATAAACAATTTATTCACGTCCCGTTTGAAATAGTTTCGTTTCAATAAATCTTTTGCAGCCTCAACTCTTCCTTATTTTACCCGTTTACTTTCAATTATACCATCGCTCACATGAGTTAATACGGTTTCATGTAAAGACACATCATGAATCGATTGAATAATTTTTCCACTTGAATTTGTAGTAATAGTATATCCTTTTGACAAAAGCAACAAAGGATTACGCATATCGACCTGAGATTGGAGCACTTGCAGTTGCTGTTTTTGCGAATGCAGTTGATGTTTTGTTCCTATTGACACCTGAAATAATGCATGGGTAAGCTTTTGCTTCTGTTCAATCAAATAGTGTTGAGTAGATTTTGAAATTTTTAATTCAGCAAACTGCAACTTATTTTGTTGCTTATATACCAACTGCGAAACTGCACTTAATATACGTGTAGAAACATACTGCAAATCGGTTTGAGCCCTGTTAGTTTGTAGAGAATACACATAATTCAACCGCATTACCTTGTTTTGCAAATGGTTACGATAATCATCACATAAAATATTACTCGCATCTACCAATTGTTCTTGTAAATCTTGTATCCGAAATACTAATTGTTCACCTAACGAAATACAAAATTCTGCTGCTGCAGTAGGAGTTTTTACCGATGTATGAGCTACCATATCGGTTATCGATTGGTCTTTGTCGTGCCCGATACCAGTAATTACAGGCAAAGGAAATTGTGCAATATGATATGCAATAGTATAATTATCGAACCAACGCAAATCTGCTTTAGCACCACCACCACGTATTATAATTACCACATCAAATTCATGTTCGCGTTCAAAAATTTCATGTAAAGCATGAACAACAGACTGTTCTGTTTCCACTCCTTGCATTGAAGCTTGAAATAATGTAACAGTAAACCTCAGATTATACTGATTAGCATCAATTTGATTGCAAAAATCCTGATATCCAGCTGCTTGCGACGATGAAATAACTGCCAACCGTTGGGGAAACAGAGGCATTTCAAGGTCTTTGTTCATAGAAAATACTCCTTCGGCATGGAGACGTTGCAATATATCATTTCGTTGCTTTTCGTCTTCGCCTATTGTATATACGGGGTCAATATCGGTAATTGATAGACTTAATCCATACACTGCATGAAATTCAACAGTAGCAGAAAATAAAATTTTTAGACCTGCCTGTAATTGCAAACCGGTAGATGCAGCAAAATAAGAATGAATCAATTGATACCGATACGACCAAATTGTCGCACGAATTTTTGCCGTAACTGCATCAGTTTTTTCAGGTTTTTCTATTAATTCGAGATAACAATGCCCTTTGAAATTCACCGACAATTCGCTAATTTCGGCAACAACCCAATACGTATCTGGTAAGCTTGATTGAATACCCGACTCAATGGCCTGAGCAAGCTCCGATAATGTCATGTGTTGCTTTTGTTTCATTTCACAAATATATGGTTTTTGATTGAAAGGGCAAAGGGTAAAAAGGTGTAGGGATGTAAGGTTTAGGGGGGGGTAATTCTAACAATCGAACTGATACAGTAATTGTGCATATAAATCAAAAAAAGGAGCTGTTTGTGAATCGTTTGAAAGATATACATATATGGTATATTCTTCGTAAAACGTTGACACTTGAATTATAAAATCGGGGCGATTATCTTTATTCAAATCACCGGCAAACAGTACTTTAAAATACGAATCGTTACTGAGATTATCATATGTAAACAAGGGTTGATCATGGAATCCTTCAGAATCAATTCGAGTTATTCTCAACTTTATATTAGTATACGATTCCCAATTATCTTCAGACTCAACATTTTCTTTCAAATCACCAAATACAGCTACACTATATGATTCCAATCCATTGTTAAAAACAGCACTATTGTTTGGCATAATATCTTTGGTTATAGGATACGAGGTTTTTATTAGCCCCGATACGAATTGTGGATTATTTACAAACACTATTGTATTACGGTCGCTACTGCCACGAATACATTTACTCGCTACCTCTGCACATTCATCATAACTTTTTTCAATGCTATATACAGGGGGGGCTAAAAAATACATACCATTTGCTTCATACAACTCGAACCATTTGTTTGATATACACTTTGAATAATCATATTCAAATAATCTATAACAGGTGGGCAGCAGCAAATTGCAATTTTTGGGAGCAGGTAAATTTTTTGCAATTTTTTTTTCAACTTGAGCAGGTTGCGATATCGTTTCTTGAATACTATCATCAACAGAAGCAATAGCTGAATTCCCTGCTTTTGTATTGCACGAAAAAAAACCTATACAAATAAGAAAAAAACTAAAAAATAATACGTTCATAAAAACTACCGAGTATATATGTTTTAAAACAAAGAAAACAAAAAAACATATATAATGTGTCGATTTACGAAAATAGTTTATTCATTTATCTCACAATCCAATCGAGTGTACAATTTGTATTAACTTTTATTAAATACCCTTTACCCCATGTTACGGTTGACAATGAATTGAGTGCCGGTACATTTTTGATATCCCAGAATGCATCTTGGTCTTTTACCGTTTCTACCTGCGACCATATGCTCGAGAGTGCTTGTTGCATGTTCGTAGTGCCTTCTAATGGGCAACCTATCATATTCCAACCTGCTTGTAGTTGTATGGGAGTTATAGCTGACGCAAAGGTCATATAATTTAAATTTACATAATCCGTAGCACCTATGGTTACCCGTATTACTTGTGTTCCTGATGTTAATGTAATATTTGGAATTACCACATCTTGCCATACTTGCCAGCCTCCTGTACTTGGTATAGGCACATTGTTGGCAATAGTTACTCCTTTCGCTGCCACCGATAGAGTTCTTCCATCACCTTCCACTGCTACACGTAAGGTAAGATTGTATGTACCTGCTGTTGCAACATTTACACTATATTCTAACCATTCGCCTGCTGTGGCATAGCCAATATTATATCCTCCACCGGCATCGGTACAAGTTTCTATATCTACATCTTCGTCGGTTCTATAAGCAGGTGGTGTTGGAACACTTGTGCCCGGAGTATTATCTAAATATCCTACTCCATTGCCGCCAACGTCAAAATTTTCGAATTCTATTTTACCTGGAATAGGGTATGCTGTTCCACCATACGAACCTTTGGGGGCATTAACTTTAATACTTACCGCTGTTGAAGTAGTTTTACCTCCCGTATTATCGGTTGCTACAGCAGTTATACTAAAGGTGCCTGCTGCTACATTTGTCCATGAATAAGTATAGGGAGATGTAGCATCTTCGCCGAGTTTAGTTGCACCGTTATAAAATTCTACTTTTGAAATTGTTCCTCCAGAAATGGAAGCATTGGCAGTAATTGAAACAGTTGCCGGGGCAGTATAGATTTGGTTTGCGGTAGGTGCAGTAAGCAAAACTATTGGTGCTGCAGTTGTTGCAAATGGCAACAAATTAGTAATTGAACTACCAATTTTAAAATAATCAAAATCGACATAACCACCTGAAGATTTGGTTGCATAATTGAATAATGCAAACCGATACCCTACAAAATGAGTAAGTTCATAACTCATTTGCAACGTATTGCCAATTGCAGTCCACGTGGTTCCATTTAAACTATAATAAAACGTTGCTTTGTCTGTTTGATTCTGAAAATTTCCGTCGATTCTAAAATACACTGTATTTTGATTTAATGGTGCACTTGCGACCTCAACCATAGAACCTGAGCTCGCATTTACCATAACTATTGATTTGGTTGTTCCCACCATTTTTACACCTACAAAACCATATTTATCTTGGAACATCGAAAGTCCGGCATAATCACCATCTTTCATATTTGCTACATCGAGCGAAACTACCCCCGAACATGTTGATCCATATGTTCGTTGCGTGAGTGTATTCCGAGCAAGTTTAATATCGGTATCGACTCTACTGGTGGTAGAACGGAAATACCCGGGGCGTGCAGTCATAGACCAATAGCTATTTTGCGGATTATGATTCCATTGCCATGCCGTATGGAGTTTAACAGGAGCAGAATAATTAAAATCATCTGAAGTTACAATTCCCGAAATGCCAATAGTATTTGCAGGAATATCTAAGGTTGCAGGTGCAGTCATCATTGGCCAATTGTTGGTCCATGTAACTTGTGTGAGATAGGGAATACGTCCTACCGAACCATTGTCGCGAAACAATAAGCCATACCACTTACCTTCGGGAGTAGAAACAATTCCTCCTTGTGCCACACCATTATTAGACAGTACAACTTTGCCTTCCCATGTGCCAGTAAGATTATTTGAACGATATACCAATTCAGTACGCGAACTCCCACTTGGCCATGATATTAAAGTGATAAAATATGTCCCATTTATTTTATAAATATGTGCTCCTTCGGCATTTACAATAAAACTTGTACCTGCTACAGAACCCGCATTTGGAATAATTATTTTATCAACTCCGCCAGACTTTATAGCCAATCCATCAGCTGTTAATTCAACTAATCGAATATCTGTTCCCCCATATACGCTATACACTTTACCATCGTCATCAAATATTACAGATAAATCGTGCATTCCGCGACTAATAGTAGATCCTACCCATGGTCCGTTTTCTATATCGGTAGTTCTATACACATGTGTCGCATTTGTTGTATACGACAAAAAATACACATAATAATATCCGTTAGCATATCGTAAACAACTTGCCCACGAACCTTTCCCGTACATATTTACGCCATTGAGCAAATTGGTATTATTATTATTTGCTAATACATCATACACATATCCAATAGTTCTCCATGTTACCAAATCAGTAGATTTCATAATTGGCACACCAGGGTTGAAGTGCATGGTAGTGCTCGTCATATAATACGTACTACCAACACGAATAATATCGGGATCGGGAACATCTGCCCAAATAATTGGATTGGTTGCCATAGCTTGTGCATATACACGTGTTTGCATTGCATACATACAACACACACACATGGATATGCTCAAAAATAAGGAATATATAGGAGTTTTTATATACATTGTATTATCTAACTATCCAGTCGAGCGTACAATTGGCTTTAACTTTTACCAAATACCCTTTACCCCATGTTACAGTTGATAATGAATTGAGTGCAGGTACATTTTTGATATCCCAAAATGCATCTTGGTCTTTTACCGTTTCTACCTGCAACCATATACTCGAAAGCGCTTGTTGCATGTTCGTAGTGCCTTCTAATGGGCAGCCTATCATATTCCAGCCGGCTTGTAGTTGTATCGACTGTATTAATTCCGTTACAGTTACGGTAATTGTTGCTCGCGGACTTTCGCATGCATTTACCGTTTGGCTTACATAATATGTGGTACTTCCTATTGCTGCAGTACTTGGTGTTGGTACGGTAGTACTTGCGGTTCCGCCTGTTTCTACCGTATACCATTTAAGTGCTGTGCCTGTTGCAGTAAGCGGTGTTGCGGCTTGTCCTATCGTGTATGACACCGGACTTACTACCGTTGGTGCAGCTGGTGGTGTATTTACTGTAACCGCTATTGCATTCGATATTGCTTTACAACCATTGGCATCGGTAATTTCTACCGTATAACTTCCCGATGAATTATAAATTGCTAAACTCGCTGTTCCCGTGCCTATTGTAGTAGTTTGATTACGCCACCATTGGTATGTTAACCCTGTTCCCGTATTAGCTTGCAATGTTACATTACCAGCTCCTTGACAAAATGTAGTAGCTCCACTTGCAGTAATTGTAGCAGTAGGTAGGGCATTTACTACTACATTTATTGCAGCTCTATTACTTTCTACATTGTTGAGTGTTTGCGACACATAATATGTTGTACTACCTGCAGTTACAGTGCTTGGCACTGGTGCGGTGGCACTTGCTGTTCCTCCCGTTGCTACTGTATACCATTTAAGAGCAGTTCCGGTAGCTGTTAATGCTGTTGCTGTAGCACCTTGGCAATACGTTACAGGACTTACTACCGTTGGTGCTGGGGTAGTTACTGCCGATGCAAAGGTCATATAATTTAAATTTATATAATCCGTAGCACCTATGGTTACCCGTATTACTTGTGCTCCAGCGGTAAGGGTTACATTTGGTATCACCACATCTTGCCATACTTGCCAGCCTCCCGTAGTTGGTATTGCAACATTCGTTGCTATTGCTACTCCTTTGGCAGACATAGAAATCGTTCTTCCCTCTCCATCTACTGCTACACGGAGAGTAATATTGTATGTACCTGCCGT
>MWCJ01000075.1 GCA_002069975.1 Bacteroidetes bacterium ADurb.Bin217
CAAATGTGCAGTTTTGTGCGTGGGCTGTTTATTATTTCGTTTTCTTTTTCTGTCTTTAAGTAGCAAATTGTCTGTTCGTTTCTGTCTTTTTACACTGACGGCTAACTACCTTATAAGTTTTAGTTTATCATTCATATGCAACTTATTTTGGTGTATATGTATGGTTTTTTAGTTTTTTTTTGAAACCTCAAATATATACAAAAATACGTATAATCGTGTGCGGTTTTTGAATAAATTTTTGTGATTTTCTTTAAAAACTAAGAGGAACAATTATTTTCTTAAAATGTTTTGTTTGTTTTGGAATATCTATCTATTTGTATGGTATTGTGTGTTTTTTAAATTCAAATTACCAATATGCAAAAAAAAAGAGGAAACATTCGCTTCCTCTTTTTTTTATACTTTGAAATATTATCCTTCGTATTTCATTTCGCTTAACAAACGGTATTGTTTGTATCGCCATTTTGCATCTTCCAACGATTGATTGAACAATGCTTGTGCATGTTCAGGGAAGGTTTTTGCCAATGATGTATAGCGAACTTCGTTTTTCAAGAAATTAAGGTATTCTTCAAAATTTGGTTCTTTCGAATCAAATTGGAATGGGTTTTTACCTTCTTCTTCTAATCGTGGGTCGAAACGATATAAGTGCCAGTATCCACATTCTACCGCATTTTTTTCTTCGGTTTGTGAACCTGTCAATCCGCCTTTGATACCGTGTGCTATACATGGTGCATAAGCAATAATTAACGATGGTCCCGGATATGCTTCAGCTTCGCGAATAGCTTTCAAAGTTTGTGCTTGATTTGCACCCATAGCTATTTGTGCTACATATACATATCCGTATGTCATTGCCATACGTCCAAGGTCTTTTTTGCGTACCGGTTTACCCGAAGTTGCAAATTTAGCAACCGAACCTGTTGGCGATGATTTCGATGCTTGTCCACCGGTGTTAGAATACACCTCAGTATCAAGTACCAATACATTCACATCGGCTCCCGAAGCCAATACATGGTCTAACCCACCAAAGCCTATATCGTAAGCCCAGCCGTCGCCACCAAGTATCCAATTCGATTTTTTCGATAAATATTGTTTCAATGCAAGAATATCTTTTGCGATAGGAGCATTGCTTTTTTCTAAGAGTGGAACCAATTTGTCGGTTGCAACTTGTGATGCTGCAGCGTCATTCATGCCATCTTTCCATTCAGCGAATGCTGCTTGTAATTCTGCAGGCACATCGTTTTTGCTTTCTTCCATTTTGGTAGCAATACGCTCACGCAATTTTGTCATAGCTATGTTCATACCCAACCCAAATTCAGCATTGTCTTCGAACAAAGAGTTAGCCCACGCTACACCTTTACCTTGCTCGTTTACATTGTATGGACTTGCAGGCGAAGAACCGCCGTAAATTGACGAACAACCTGTAGCATTAGCTATGGTCATACGGTCGCCAAACATTTGAGTGATTAATTTTACATACGGAGTTTCGCCACAACCGGCACATGCTCCCGAAAACTCGAATAATGGACGAGCAAACTGACTATTTTTAACATTAGCAGTTTTGTCGTTTATAGTGTCTTTGTATGTAACATTGTTTGATAAATAATCCCAATTTGGTTGTTCGGTAGCCAATTGTGAATCAAGTGGTTTCATAATTAAAGCTTTCTCACCTTTTTTACCCGGACATACATTTGCACAACTTCCACAACCGGTACAATCGAGTGGCGAAATTTGTATTTTATATTGTAATCCTTCGTATCCTTTACCAAGAGGTGTAAGTGTAGTTAATCCAGCCGGAGCTCCCGCCATTTCTTTTTCGTCTATCAAGAACGGACGAATAACAGCGTGAGGACATACATACGCACATTGGTTACACTGAATACAATTGTCTGATTGCCATTCGGGAACATTTACTGCAATACCGCGTTTTTCAAATTGCGATGTACCATTTGGAATAGTACCGTCTTCGCGACCACGGAACGCACTTACAGGTAAATTATCACCTTCTTGTTTATTCATTACACCTGCAATATTTTTAACAAACGATGCAAGTTCTTTTTCGGTTTTTTCGGTAATTCCTTGGTAGATAGCATATTCTTCGTCGCCTGCTAATTTAGCCCATTCAGGATTTACTGCAACTTCTTGTAAACTTTCAACACCTAGGTCTACGGCTTTACAGTTCATAGTTACAATATCGTCACCTTTTTTACCGTACGTTTTTTTGATTGCAGTTTTCATAAACCCTACTGCATCTTCGTAAGGAATTACATTTGCTAATTTAAAGAATGCCGATTGCAAAATAGAATTGGTTCTGTTTCCAAGCCCAATTTCTTCGGCAACTTTTGTAGCATTAATAATATAGAATTTAACCTGATTTTCGGCTAATTGTTTTTTAATTTTATTTGGTAAATATTTTTCAATATCTTTTGCTTCCCACAATGTGTTCAAAAGGAATGTTCCACCTTTTTGAATACCTTTAAGCATATCATATTTTGTTAAATACGAAGGCTCCGAACACGATACGAATGTTGGGTTGCTTACCAGGTACGTTGATGTAATTGGTTTTTTACCAAAACGTAAGTGAGAAATAGTGATACCGCCCGATTTTTTAGAATCGTATGCAAAATATCCTTGAGCATACATATCGGTTTCGTCACCAATAATTTTAATAGAGTTTTTGTTAGCACCTACAGTACCGTCAGAACCAAGACCATAGAATTTACATTCTACCGTTCCTGCAGGCACGGTGTTTATAGCATCGCCTTCGAGAAGCGAAGTAAATGTAACATCGTCAACAATACCTATAGTGAAACCATTTTTCGGTTCCGATTGTTTTAAATTAGTAAATACTGCAACGATTTGACGAGGAGTAGTATCTTTTGAAGATAAACCATATCGACCGCCAACGATTACCGGAGCATTTTCTACACCATAGAATGCAGAACGAACGTCAAGATATAATGGTTCGCCTATAGATCCCGGTTCTTTGGTTCTATCTAATACTGCAATTTTTTTCACAGTTTTAGGAAGTGCACCCAAGAAATGTTTGATAGAGAATGGACGATATAACCGTACGTTTAAGAAACCTACTTTTTCGCCTTTAGCTACCATAAAATCAATAGTTTCTTTGATAGTTTCGCTTACCGAACCCATTGCTATAATTACATGCTCAGCATCGGGAGCACCGTAGTAATTAAACAATTGATAGTTGCGACCGGTACGTTTATTAACTTCTTTCATGTAATTTTCAACCACTTCAGGTACAGCCATATAGAATGGATTTGAAGCTTCACGTGCTTGGAAATATACATCAGGATTTTGAGCAGTACCACGTGTTACAGGATGCTCTGGATTTATAGCTTTGTCGCGGAATTTTTGCACAGCTTCCATATCGAGCATTTCTGCCAATTCATTGTATTCCCATGCTTGAATTTTTTGAATTTCATGCGATGTACGGAATCCGTCGAAGAAATGTAAAACAGGCACACTACTTTTGATAGCCGATAAGTGAGCAACTGCTCCTAAATCCATAACTTCTTGTACACTACCTGCACACAACATTGAGAATCCTGTCATACGAGCAGAATATATATCTTGATGGTCGCCAAAGATTGATAACGCTTGAGCAGCCAGAGCACGAGCACTTACATGGAAAACGGCAGGAAGCAATTCTCCTGCAATTTTGTACATATTAGGAAGCATAAGTAATAAACCTTGTGATGCCGTATATGTAGTAGTTAATGCTCCTGCTTGTAATGCACCGTGAACAGTACCGGCAGCACCGGCTTCCGATTGCATTTCAACAACTTTTACTGTATCTCCAAATATATTTTTTTTGCCGAATGCCGAAAATTGGTCAGTATGTTCTGCCATATCAGACGACGGCGTAATAGGGTAAATACCTGCTGTTTCGGTAAATGCATACGATACATACGCCGCTGCATAGTTACCATCACATGTCATAAACTTCCTTTTGTCTGCCATAATGAATTAATTTTTATTACTATACTTATTTATTGAGGTGGCTAAATTAAAAAAAATACTTATCTTTTTTAAGAAAAATAATAACATTTTCTGAATAAGTTACCATTTGACTGCTTTTACGTAAAAATGCTTACAGAATTTAAATAGTTTTGAGATATGAGATATAAATTTTTAGATATGAGATATGAAATATGAATTAAGAGATATGAATTAAGAGAAATTCTTCCAATCTTCAATCTTCCAATCTTCAATCTTCCAATCTTTTCATATTCATAGCCTGACCTGTTCCTTCAAGAACATTCCACCAAAATTCTCCTTCGGGATTTATTTTTTTACGTTCGTTTGTTGCAGCTTCAATAGGTAAAAGAGTAAATGCTCCGTTCCAATATCCCACAACAAAATCGGTTCGTCCTGCCATAGCAGCATGAATAGCCTTGTAGGTAAGTTGAACGCAAAATTTACTATCGTTTGCATTTGCCGGAACACTTCGAATTATATAACTAGGATCAATATATTTTACCGAAACGGGCATGTTTTTTACCTTAAAATATTCTTGAATCTGATTTTTCAAATATACACCTATATCGTCGTGTAACACATTACCAGAAGCATCTATGGTTTTGTTGTGCGTATGAAACAAATGCTGCCCCGCACCTTCGGCGACTACTACCACAGCATGTTTTTTACGTAATAATCGGCGTTCTAAATGATTTAAAAACCCATTCTGCGTCTTGGGATCGTCTAAATCAAATTCCATCTCGGGAATTAATACAAAATTCACATCGGGTACAGCCAAAGCAGCATTTGCGGCAATAAACCCCGAATCGCGTCCCATTAATTTTATAAGTGCCACCCCATTTTGTGTTCCTTTGGCTTCGTTGTGTGCATTTAAAATTATTTCTTGAGCTGCAGTAAATGCCGTTTCGAACCCAAACGATTTATCTATGAAATTTATATCATTATCAATAGTTTTAGGGATGCCTGCTATCGATATTTTTAGACCTCTCCGTGCAATTTCTTGGTGAATAGCATGTGCTCCCCGTAACGTACCATCGCCTCCAATGCAAAACAAAATATTAATATTATGTCGTTCTAAGGTATCAACTATAATATCTACGGGCTGATTGCCACGTGACGACCCAAGCATAGACCCACCATTCTTATGAATGTCGTCAACAACCTCAGGAGTTAATTCTATAAATGGTAATTCATTTTCGGGGTTTAAACCGGCATACCCATATTGCACTCCCAATATTTTTGTTACTTTATAAATATCCCATAAATGATTTACCAAACCTCTAATTACATTGTTTAATCCCGGACATAAACCACCACATGTTACTATTGCAACTTTTGTTTTTGCAGGTTCAAAATATAAAAATTCTTTTGGTCCGGGTTTTTCAAACGAAGCAGGCATTGCATTGTTTTTACATTCATGTGTAACTACCTGTAATGAATTTGAAAAAAGTATTCTTTCAGTATCTTCTATATAATCGTAAATCCCGTCGTTTTTTGTTTTTGATAGTTGAAGAGGTGTACGTACAGTACATTTGCCTAATTGTGATATCGTAAAGTCCATATGTCGTAAAAAAATTTGAAGTAAAATTACAGTTTCTATTATATTTTAACTGTAATAATTACAAAAATTTGAGGGTAAATTACATTTTAATTATTATTGGAGAGCGTATAGAGTTTTGTGTTAGGGTAAATGGTATAGGGTATAAGGTATAGGGTATAGGGTAGGTGGGTAATTTTAAATTCGTTGTGTTTGCTTTGTGTAACCCTGTGAACTTTGCAGTAAAAAAGGTATACGAGTTACGGTGTATATAAGGCATTGCCCCTACACCTGCCATTCATATTTCATATCTTATATCTTATATCTCAAAACTATTTCCCTATTTTTGCAAAATAATTCTAACCTGTAATGCAAGATTCTTGTTTTTTTACATTTAACGAACCAATAGATACGAATGAATTGCCACAGCAATTTACCTACCCGTTTTATTATACCCCGCACAAATTGTGCATACAAGCTCTCAAGCAACTACAACAATTTATTCTTGCATATCCGCATTGGAATCACGATTTTGGTATAGACCACATTGTTGAAGGGTCTAATGTAGGCAAAATGTTTGGTGTACTGGTGGTGCAAAATACTGCAAATGAGCTTGGATTTTTGGCAGCATTTTCGGGTAAAGTGGGCGAATCGCAAGTACATCCACACTTTGTCCCTCCTATTTCAAATATTATGGAATCGGGTAGTTTTTACCGAAAAGGCGAAGACGAACTTAAACTGATAAATGACACTATTTACTCTATACAACAATCAGATGAATATTTGCAATCGGTTGAAATATATAAAACTGTGTGTTCTGAATCCGAAACTGAATTAGGTGAATATAAACAAAAAATTGCTGCAAATAAATTGTACCGCAAATCGCTCCGTGAATCTATTTCTCACACCAACAATGAACCACAATTATTACAACAATTAGCAAAACAAAGTAGCGATGAACATTTTGCGTACAAACAATTGCTTACTCAATGCAATAAAAAAATACAAGACGCACTTGCTCGTGTTCAACTATTTACAAAACAAATTGATGAATTAAAACTGTTGCGAAAGCAAAAATCAGCACTACTGCAACAACACATATTCGATACATATATATTTAGAAACGCACGTGGCGAAACAGCAAATGTTCGCGATATTTTTGCAACAACCGAATTTGGAATTCCTCCTGCCGGAGCGGGAGATTGTGCTGCACCTAAATTGTTGCAATATGCATACACACACAATTACACCCCCATAGCAATGGCTGAATTTTGGTGGGGTCAATCGCCAAAATCTGAAATTCGAAAACATATGCATACTTACCCTTCATGCAAAACCAAATGCGAACCTATTCTTGGATTTATGTTGCAAGGCTTAGATGTAGAACCTAACCCAATAACACAAAAATTAGCCAAACATAAAGTCCCCGAAATTGTATTTGAAGACGATGCAATATTGGTAGTTAACAAACCTGCCGACATGCTTTCTGTACCGGGCAAAATTGAAGCTGAATCGGTATATTCATATTTTCAAGCACAGTATTCGATGCCGCTCCATATGGCTCACCGACTCGATATGTCAACCTCGGGTATTCTTATTATTGCAAAAACTTTTGATGTATATACCAACTTGCAGCAACAATTTAGTCTACGCACAGTGCACAAACAATATGTAGCAATTGTTGAAGGTGTAGTAACCCAAGATTCCGGCACTATACGATTGCCACTGCGTGTAGATTTAGACAACAGACCATCGCAAATGGTTTGTTTTGCTCATGGCAAACCGGCTATTACAACATGGAAAGTCGTAGAACGAATGCAAAACGTTACTCGCCTCCACCTCTATCCACATACAGGACGCACCCACCAACTACGTGTTCATTGTGCTCATTCACAAGGATTGAATTGCGCTATCCGTGGAGATGAATTATACGGCACTCCTGCCGATAGATTATATCTGCATGCCGAACACATTCGCTTTGAACATCCAATAACGAAAGAACATATGAGTTTTAGAGTTGAATGCGATTTTTAAACCTTACGTTTATTTTTTCTTTTTCTTTTGCGAATTATCTGCCAGCTTAAACGAAATAGGTAACGTAAAATATACATGTACATATTTGCCATCTTGTATGCCCGGGGTAAATTCCTTGAGCTTTGGTATAACTTCTAACGCAGCAGAATCAAGTATTGGATGTACACTTCGAATAATTTCTGCTTCTTGAGCTTTGCCTTGTTTGGTAACTACAAATTTAACAACAACAGTTCCTTGAATATTTTCATCAACAGCTTGCTTTGGATATTCTACATGTTCAGCAATAAATTTTAGTAATGCAGCATTACCTCCGGGGTATTGAGGCATTACCTCAACTCTCGTATATTTCTGTTCTACCGAATCGGTCTGGGCATTGCACACCGATGTTATACTAAGCATTGCTAGAATAAGTATGGTGAAAAATTTTGTGTATTTCATAGGGGTATTTTTTTAATAAAAATTTCAAATAATTGTTTACTTCTGAAACATCCGATTCATATATGCAAGCGGTTGACTTACATTGAAATATAATTCTTTAATTTTATCGGCACCTTTGGGAGGATTTTGCCCCTTTGTTTCAATGGTGAGTTTGTCTGTCACCCCAAGCAGTGATTGTTTGGTACTCGACAACCCAAGGTCTGAAAGAATTACATACTCATCAGCTACTTTTAATACGACATAAGCAGTTGCAATACTTTTACCATCGCCACTTTTATAAATTTCGTCGAGTATACCAAAAAATAATTTTGCATATTTTTTTGCCATTACCGAATCGGCATTTTTATGATGCGACAATAACAATAATTTTAAAACTTTTACATTTACCGGATTCTCTTTAAATTCAAGTTCTCCGTTGCGAATAGCTTCTGCAAAATCTTTCTTTTTGTATGCTTCAAAACATTTATCTTCATATTCGCCTCGCCCATAGGGACTGTATTTACTATAAAACACATTGCCATAATACAGCAATTGCAATTCGTGCGACGTAAGTGTAGAATCCAATTGCAACATTCGTTCGAGCAACAATGGATAATACGTTGCAGAGGTACTATCTTGTACTTGAGTTTTAATAGCATCAAAATCTATGTTCGATGTTTTTTGCGAATATCCCCAGTGCATTACAAAGCACAAGAATATAACAGAAAGTATACTTATTTTTTTCATTTCATGAAGGGGTAAAAATGAGTAATTTAGATAATTACTACAAATATAATAATTTAGCTCACAACAGAAGTTTTTACAGCTCGTTTTTTTGCATTTTTGAGCTTTATTTTTTGTTGTAATGAGCTAGAATTTCAAATAATAGCAAAAAATATTATTAGGAAAATGATACAATTTGAGTTATTAATATTTCGGAATTTACTATAAATATAATAGCGAATTCATCTTGTAATATTTTAAATTTTTTAATTATGAAATAGATACTTATAATCATTATTATAGTTGATATATACATGAATATTGCTCCTCCTGGGTAGTGTTGTATTTTAAATATTATGTGTAGGAACAGGAATAGAGATGGGAATAATAAAAGATGCCTTTTTATAGATTTTGAAAAATTGACACTTAAACTATAAATAATTACTGAAAGTAAAGTTAATAAGAAAATAATCAAGCCAATTACATTGAAAATGCCTGTAAACATTGAAAATAATAAAATACTAATTAAAAATTCTTCTTTCAATTGCAAGCGGGCCACCTTAAAAACTCCACAATCTTCAATCACATTGAGCGTAGGGCTAATGTCGTACGTGCATTTTTTTATTTAAATTCATCATCTTTCACGGTTGTTGAATAATCACCATCTTTATAAGTCCAAGCATCATTTTTTAGATAATCTCTGTTTGAAATCAAGGTGTCATTTTTTATAACTTTAAAATCATCCAAATCAACAGTCACATCATCAAAATAAGGTCCTTTTGAACCTTCAATTCCGTGATCATCAATTAATAATACCTTAGTCGAATCTTTAAGAATCAAAAATGTAGAATCAATTCTGAAAGTCTTTACATACACTTTTATTTGTCCATCTGATTTGTTCGTCATGGTATAAGAATAATCATATACATAATCGCAACCAGTTATTATCAGAAGTAGTCCTAATATATAGATATTTGTTCTCATAATTATTTTATTGTCAATAATATATTCTGTTCCCGAAATTTATTTCTTTTTTGAGTTTGTGTAAAAAAGTTAAGCATATTAATTTTTTGTTATCTAACGGTTGCAAGTAACTAATAGAAGCGGACTTCATGGAACGGTTCAGTCACAGCGCCGAAAACACTACAAGCGAGAAATACCCTTGAAATTTCACTTTTCCCCTCTTTTTTTAATGCTTGTTGTTATTATATGTAGTTTATTTATTATCATCTTCATAATAAAAAATTCCATTTTTATCAAAATAAAAAACTTTTGCATAATTAATAACTCTTATATTATCATCATTAGATATTAAAAATCTTCCCAAACCTTTATTGAAATAATCAAAATCATGACAACATATAAAATATTTAATAGGTACTATTACATCGCCTTTAATATTTATACAACCATATAATGATGTGTCTCTAATAATTTTATTTACTAAAGCTATACCTTCTTTAAATTCACCACCATACATATAAGAATATATAAATGGAACTTTAATTTCGCCTTGTTTATTTATATAACCACATAAAGAATCCGTCGAACAAACAAATGCTAAACCTTCTGAAAATTCATTTGCCAAATAAAATTTATAATCAATTATTTTATTCCCCATTGTATCAATAAATCCCCAATCAGATTTTTTTTTAACATATGCTAAACCTTCTTCAAAATAAGAAACCTCATTAAATTCAAATTCAGTTAATTGATTAAAATTTCTGTCAATTAAAGCCCAAGCGCTATCATTTTTTACCCAAAATCTATTATTTTTAAAATTTTTAACATTTGAAAATATAAAAGGAATTATTATCGAATCTTTAGTATTTATAAAACCCCATTTGTCGTTTTTCTTAACGGCAGCAATATTATTATAAAAACCCATAGCATCTTCATAACTTGGCGGAATTACTATATTTCCCAAAGTATCCATAAATCCCCATTTTTCGCCTTCAATATAAGACATGATATAATCTCCATATCGGAATTGCATGGGAGGAAGACCTGATTTGATATATTGCCCCTTATTATTATAGAGTTCATAATAATAATTATAGATTTCTGGTTTATATAAATATCCGTTTACATAACTATTCCCAAAAGAATCTTCAGTTGTAATCATTTTATAAGTACCATCATTTTGTTCTTCAAATAAATGATAAGGTATTTTTGTGTAAACAATTAAAGTATCATTGTTTTTGATATAATAAAATTCATTTTGATTAATTATAAAATTTTTATAGTCAATAATACTTTCATTAATTTCTTTTCGTGTTGTGTAAAAAATTTTATTAATATATCTAATTTCTTCAAATTGAGTTTGTAGTATAGTGTTCCCCTCAAAATCAACAACACCTTCTAAGTTGTTTATTTTAACAAAATAATATTTATCACTTTTGTAAATTTCATTAAATGGAATAGAATTGATTCTATTTCCATCAGTTGTGATAATCCAACACGAATCATTAATACAAGCAGAAGTCGTAGCATTTTCATAAAATCTATCTACGTTTGTATAAATATATGGTATCAGTATTTCTTTGTTTATATTGCAAAATCCCCAAAGCGTATCCTTTCTATATGGAATAGGTTCTTCTTGAGCAAGTAAATTAATTTGCAGTATTAAAAAATATATAATTATTACATACTTCATATTTAATCTTATATATGTCTTATTGTCTTGTTATTGTTTCTAATAAATGATTTTAGTATTATTTTTATAAGTTGATTTGAAATAATTTTTTCATTTACATCAAAAGAACATATTTATAAAATTTGTATCACTTATCATCGCTTTGCCTTAACTACATCCAATTACCCCCTCTAAAACCTTACACTTACCCCACCACTAAACAAGCGTTGTTTTGGGTAATCAAAATAGTAAACTCCGTTGGCGCG
>MWCJ01000076.1 GCA_002069975.1 Bacteroidetes bacterium ADurb.Bin217
TGAATTTAAAAATAAAGTTTTATCTTTGAAAATAATTAATACAAGTTATCATAAACAACCTTGTGAAACTTGACAACATACTAATAAACATACAACATGCTAAATATAGTTTTATTCGGACCCCCGGGGGCAGGAAAAGGAACGCAGTCCGATCTAATTGTAGAAAAATTTGATCTTGTACACATTTCAACCGGCGATTTACTTCGTGCTGAAATAAAAAAACAAAGTGATTTGGGCAAACAAGCTCAACAATTAATAGACAAAGGACTATTAATGCCCGATTCTATTATGATAGATATAATTCAAAACAAACTAAGTGAACACATTGGTTGTAATGGATTTATTTTTGACGGATTTCCTCGAACTTCGGTACAAGCACAAGCACTCGACAAACTACTGAATCAAAACAATATGGAAGTTTCTACTATGATTTCGTTGGAAGTAGACACTCCTGTAATTGTACAACGAATTCTTGAACGCGGTAAAGTTTCTGGACGAGCTGATGATAAAGACGAGAGCATTATTCTAAAACGAATTGAGGAATATCAAGCAAAAACAGCTCCGGTAAAAGAATTTTACAAAAAACAACAAAAACTTACCGAAATAACAGGTGTAGGAACAATTGATGAAATTTTTAGTAAAATTGAGGAAGTTTGCTGTACATTTGTATAAAATTTACAGTTCATGTCATCATCAAATTTTGTAGACTATATAAAAATATTTTTCCGCTCCGGTAATGGAGGGAACGGTTCTGCTCATTTACACCGAGATAAATTAACAGCCAAAGGCGGTCCCGATGGTGGGGACGGCGGTAGAGGTGGTCATATTATATTACGGGGCAACGAAAACGTATGGACACTATTAGCACTCCGTTATCAAAAACACATTTTTGCCGGACATGGTGGCGACGGTGGTAGTTCCGGAAAAACAGGTGCATATGGCGAAGATATATTTGTAGATGTACCTCTTGGCACAATAGCTCGCAATGCCGAAACAAATGAATTTTTATTTGAAATAACACAACACGGCGAAGAAAAAATATTGTTATCGGGTGGTAGAGGCGGTCAAGGAAATATGCACTTTAAATCTGCAACCAATCAAACTCCACGATTTGCACAACCTGGCGAAGGTGGTATAGAAGGATGGTATGCTTTAGAGCTCAAAGTACTTGCCGATGTTGGTTTAGTTGGATTTCCAAATGCAGGTAAATCAACATTATTAAGCGTAGTTTCTGCAGCCAAACCAAAAATTGCTGATTATCCATTCACTACATTAGTTCCCAATTTAGGTATAGTATCATATAGAAACAATGCATCGTTTGTAATGGCAGATATTCCCGGAATTATTGAAGGTGCTCACGAAGGCAAAGGATTAGGATTACGATTTTTACGACATATAGAACGTAATTCTCTCTTATTATTTATGATACCTGCCGATACCAAAGATATTTGCAAGGAATATGAGGTACTATTAAACGAAATTACTATGTTCAATCCGGAATTACTCGACAAACCTCGATTATTAGCTATTACAAAATGCGACATGATAGACGAAGAATTGCAACATATGTTACAAACAGACATGCCCCCAATTGAATATGTATTTATTTCTTCGGTTTCGCAATACAATATCCCTCTATTGAAAGATAAAATTTGGAATCTACTGCATAGCTAATGATAGAGTGGTTAGAACATATCGACAGAATTATATTCCTCTGGATAAATGGCTTGCACAGCCCATTGTTCGACACATTTTTCTACTATATCACTAAATTTTATATATCTATTCCGGTATATTTTGTAATAATATATTTGTTGTATAAAAAATTCTCTCCATCATACGCTTCGTTACTTTTAGGAATTATGATTCTTGCGGTAATAAGTGCCGATGCTATTTCTGTAGCTTGGTTTAAAGAGGTTTTTCTACAATATAGACCATCGCATAATACCGAAATACAAGATATGATTCATATTGTAAAAAATTACAGAGGCGGCACCTACGGTTTTGTATCATCTCATGCTGCCAACACATTTGCATTTGCATTATTTTCCGGTTTAGTTTTTCGAACAAAACGCATACTAATTCCTCTGTTTATATGGGCAGGCTTAGTTTCGTACAGTCGCATATATTTAGGAGTTCACTACCCTGCCGACATTGTATGTGGAGCATTGGTAGGCATGTGTATTGCATTTGTTTATTATAAAATTTTCACTATATTGCATATTCGTTTTTCAACCTCAAAAAACCTTTAAAAATAACGAATATGAAAAAAACGTACTTTATAATTGTAGGGATTATTATAATCCATGTTTCATTATTTGCCCAACAAAATTCAAACACCTGGTACATTGGCGGACAAGCTAATTTTTACGGGAATACCAACGATATTCTCGATACCTTATATTCAAGTACTACACAATCGCAAACAAGTATGATTATTCCTAATGTAGGATATTATATAACTGAAAATTTGTCGGTAGGTATAAACGTAAAATATGGGATAGCACATGCTGTTCAAACTCAAAATTACACCCTTACAAATAGCAACAAGACAAACACATACACGTATCACACAACAAGTTACGGAGGCGGATTGTTTATTCGTAAATAAATAGAATTACACGAAAAATTCTATCTGTTTGTTCAAGGTGAACTCAATTATATGTATCAATTTCAAAAAAACACCAAAGAATCAACAGATACTACGGTAGTATATCCAACATCAGACCCAGCATATCAAGAATTAACAACTCACATAGTAAATATTTCCTTATTTCCCGGATTTGTGTATAAAGTAAGTCCTAAATTAGGAATACAATCATCTATAGGTAATATATTTTTCAATAACTCCATAATTGAAAACCAAAGTTTACTGTACGACAATCATAACAAAACAAGTAATTACGGCATAAGCTTAAATATGGATAGTTTTTATTTAGGTTTAGCATATTATTTCTGATTTTCGTAAAATATTATAGTGAAAAACGACATTTTTTTTTGTATTGCTCAAAGAGAAATGTATATTTGCACTCTCAAAATTTAGCCCAAGTGGGGAATTGGTAGATGCGTCCCGATGCAATATCGGGATGTGAGCAATGTAAGAGTATGTTGCGAATTATAAAATATATTGCCGAAGTGGTGGAATTGGTAGACGCGCTGGACTCAAAATCCAGTGAGAGCAATCTCGTGTGGGTTCGATTCCCACCTTCGGTACTACAAGCCTCATAAACATTAGTTTGTGAGGCTTTTTTTGTGCATTATTCCAAATCAAAAAATCTTGTATATTCCACATAGTGGTGGAATTGGTTGACGCGTCCCGATTCTAAATCGGGATAAGAGCAATCTCGTGTGGGTTCGATTCCCACCTTCGGTACTACAAGCCTCATAAACATTAGTTTGTGAGGCTTTTTTTGTGCATTATTCCAAATCAAAAAATCTTGTATATTCCACATAGTGGTGGAATTGGTTGACGCGTCCCGATTCTAAATCGGGATAAGAGCAATCTCGTGTGGGTTCGATTCCCACCTTCGGTACTACAAGCCTCATAAACATTAGTTTGTGAGGCTTTTTTTGTGCATTATTCCAAATCAAAAAATCTTGTATATTCCACATAGTGGTGGAATTGGTTGACGCGTCCCGATTCTAAATCGGGATAAGAGCAATCTCGTGTGGGTTCGATTCCCACCTTGGCACATGTTTCAAATGTAAATCCCTGACTTTAATAGAGTTGGCTTTTTTTTGTTTGGTGTGTTTGCAAACTATTTTCAAACCATTTGTAAAAAAGTAAAATTTATAGAAATTATTTTTTTATTCTGCATTGTAGAATATTAAAGAATATGATTAGTCGCAATTATAACAGTTAAGGTAAACGCATCTAAAATTTTATTCCATTTTTTTCAAAAAGACTTACATGTAATAGGACTTTGGGGTTACCCATAGCCATTCAACTATGTAATCGTTAAAAATAATGAAGTTAATGCGTAGTTTTAGCAGCTTGCCCAACACTGTGTTTAATAGTTTATCACAGGACTTTCATGGGCATTTTGCTAAAACAATTTTTAGATTATACCGATTGGATATCTGTAATAAAGCTTTGCTATAACAGCTATCACATCGGCACAGGCGTGTTGCATGGCGGCACTTTTTGTTTCTTTTTTTGCTGTAGAAAAAAGAAAAAAAATGAATGTTGTGAGATATAATCAAGGTAGTTTTATATACTTGTATAATAGCGACCAATCAATTTAAAGAATTTATATTTTCGCATTGCAATACAAAAACATGAAACAATTATAAAGATATTCGGGGCAATCCTCTACCATGTTTAATATCTTCTAATGATTGCTCAATTTGTGATTTAGTTTTTTTTTGAATTGTTCATATTATCTAGAATAATAAGTTATTTTTCATTTCATTATTACATGCTATTGAGATTTTATGTACATTTGAAAAAAAATTGTAAGGGAAATCGGTGTAATTCCGATACTGTACCCGCAGCTGTAATTCGGTCCGCATGTGCGGAGTTTTTTTCACTAAGCCACTGTTTCATTAATTGAGATGGGAAGGCGAAAAAAACCAGATAAGTCAGAAGACCTACATACTATTTTTATATATACATAACTTCGGGAATAAAGTTAGTAAAACCTCCATTGTGCCGTTTTATTTATTCCCCTTAATTTTTAATTATATGGCAATTATACATTGCATTACAGGGGGACAACGTTCCGGAAAAAGCTCATATGCTCAACAATTAGCATTACAAGCTTCGTCATCGCCTCATTACATTGCTACAGCTCGTGTATGGGATGCTGAGTTTGAACAACGTATTTCTCGACACAAAACCGACCGCGACCATCGATGGACGAACCACGAAATCGAAATTCATATAAGTTCAGCACCAATTCATAATAGCGTAGCTGTATTAGATTGTATAACCTTATGGCTAACCAATATATTTACCGACTGTGCATATTCGGCTGACGACACCTTGGCTATTGCCAAACAAGAATGGAATACATTCGTAGAAATCCCTGCCGAAATATTTGTAGTTACAAACGAAATAGGTATGGGTACCCATGCCGAAACCCAAATAGGACGAACATTTACCGATATTCAAGGCTGGATGAATCAATATATTGCTACTCATGCCCAAACGGTTACCTGTATGATTTCCGGAATACCCTTACAACTAAAATAATATACTCACGAACCTATAAACGATTAAACCTATCAAAATGACACCTGTGCTATTCTGTTGGAGCAGCGGCAAAGATTCCGCAATGGCATTACATATATTGCAAGAAAGTAATGAATATGAAATACAGGCTTTACTTACTACCGTGTACAAACCATATTCTCGAATATCAATGCACGGAATTCACGAAGATTTATTAAGAAAACAAGTGCAGCATTTGGGAATTCCACTTCGCATAGTATATATGAATGACGCCTCGAATTTGGAATATGAGAATACGATGCATAAAACTTTGTTAGAATTCAAACAACAAGGAATTGACACAGTAGCGTTTGGAGATATATTTTTAGAAGATTTACGCGAATATCGCGAACAACAATTGCAAAAAGTTGGCATGAAAGCATTGTTTCCATTGTGGAAAAAAAACACATTGGAGTTGTCACAATATTTTACAAATCACGGATTTAAATCTATAGTTTGCTGCGTGAACGATGCCGAACTTACCGAACATCATGTAGGAGTGAATTATAATAACAATTTCGTATCACAATTACCTTCATCGGTAGACCCCTGCGGCGAACATGGAGAATTCCATACTTTTTGCTACGATGGCCCTATTTTTACATCACCGGTGCCTATTGTAACAAAAGATATATGCTACAAACCTCTCGAAAAAAATTCATGTACAATGCCGTACGAATCAAAAACAAAAGGATTTTGGTATTGTAATATAGAATACAAACCAACCCCCTAAACCCTTATACCCTTAATTTTATGATAAATCAATTACAACACAAAATCGACACTAAAACAAAACCGCTTGGATCGCTTGGTTTGCTCGAATCTATAGCACTACAAATTGGTACTATTCAAAATACCCTGAGTCCGCACATTACAAATCCATGTATACTCGTATGCGCAGCCGACCATGGCATAACAGACGAAGGGGTAAGCCCCTACCCCAAAGATGTAACATGGCAAATGGTAATGAATTTTGTAACAGGAGGAGCAGCTATTTCGGTATTTTGCAAACAGCACAATATTGAGCTCATGGTTATTGATGCCGGCGTTGATTACGATTTCCCAAAACAAACCCCTATAATACATGCGAAAATTGCACGCGGAACCCAAAACATGCTACATGCACCTGCTATGAGTATGCAACATGTAACCGATGCGATGCAAGCTGGTGCTGATATTGTTCGCAACAAAGTAACCGATGGATCAAACTGTATAGGCTTTGGCGAAATGGGAATTGGAAACACATCATCATCGTCGCTTATAATGCACGCTATTACCGGCATACCACTTTACGAATGTGTTGGTGCGGGAACTGGTATGGTGGGCGAAAAATTAGCTCATAAACTACAGGTATTACAACAAGTTGCGACGCGTCATTCTCCAAAAACACCGTACGAGATACTTGCATGTTTTGGAGGATTGGAAATAGCGATGATTTGCGGTGGCATGCTTGAAGCGTATAAACAAAACTGCATCATTTTAATAGACGGTTTTATTACAACCGCGGCTTTACTTATAGCTCATGCTATAGAACCAAACATTCTATCACATTGCATATATACCCATGTTTCAGATGAACAAGGACACGAAAAAATGCTTGCTTTTTTAAATGCCACTCCTATTTTACACCTTGGATTACGATTGGGCGAAGGAAGTGGAGCTGCTGTCGCATTCCCTATCATACTATCAGCACTTGCTTTTGTTAACGAAATGTCTAGTTTCGAAGATGCTAAGGTAGATGGGATGAATTAAAAGATAAGAGTTATGAGATGCGAGATATGAGATATGAATTATAAAAAATATACCCTAACCCCTATGATACAACACATAAAATCTGAAATATATATATTCCTAACTGCGGTTATGTTTTTTACTCGTATTCCAATATTTATTACCATTCCCTATAGCCCGGAGATGTTGAATGCCTCAACTCGATATTTTACTATTATTGGATTACTAATTGGTCTTATTGCAGCAGGAATATTTATACTTGCGTCGTATATACTCCCTACGCCAGTAGCTATTGTACTATCAATGCTTTGCACTATATATGTAACAGGTGCTTTTCACGAAGACGGCTTTGCCGATTTTTGCGATGGATTTGGTGGGGGCTCTACTCCTGAAAAAATTCTTACGATTATGAAAGATAGTCGTTTAGGAACCTATGGTACAATAGGTTTATTAAGTATGCTTACACTAAAATATATAAGTATTTTCTATATTCCCGTACCATATATCCCTATACTTCTCATTACAGCACATGTAGGCAGTAGAGCATTACCTGTTTTTATAATTCATTATATGCACTATGTTCAAGATTCGGACAACAGCAAATCAAAACCTATAGGAAAACGTAGTTCTATTGCAGCACCAATAATTGCCATAAGTACATTTTGCATATCATTCGCATGGAATCCATATATAGGATTACTGTGTATTGTTTGTTTGGGCTGTGTTTATATCCTTTTTTCTCGATATATTCGCAAAAAAATAGGTGGATACACCGGCGATGTATTGGGAGCATTGCAACAAATTTCGGAAGTAACTATATATTTTACTGCAATGGCATTTTTTTATACAACCCACATATGACAATTTCGATTATTCGACATACCAAAGTTTACAATCCCGAAAATATCTGTTACGGGCAACAAGACATTGAGCTTGCTTCAAGTTTTGTATCCGATGCAACGCATATAGTTTCATATTGTCAAAATAAATCTAAAAGTATTATTTTTTCAAGTCCATCAACTCGTTGTATACAATTAGCACAACTATGTTTTCCTCACCATACTATACATATCGATACTAGATTAGTAGAAATGAATTTTGGTACGTGGCAAGGAAAACCATGGAAAACACTTGAGGAAGAATCTCGATTATTTTATGAATCATTTACCCCGTACACCCCATTTCCTCAAGGGGAATCGTTTGACGATGTTTGTCAACGAATTCAGAATTTTTTTTTAGACATTCAATATCTCAATGATACTAATGTAATTCTATTTACACATGGAGGAACTATACGTGCTTGTTTAAGTTATTTACAACATATTCCAATGGAACAGGCATGTATGATGCCCGTAGAATTTGGTCAAATATTTACACATTCAGAACTATGACGCATATATCAATTAAAAACTTGTATCAATTTTTTATAATTATACTACTACCGGTAATGAGTATAATTTCGTGTACAAATCAAACTACACATTCCTCGTCTTCTCCATCACTATCAAATCGCTTTAAATATGCACAAAACATTAGAGCCAACGAACGTGGTGACACTATAATAGTATATGTTCATACTGCCACTAAAAAAGATAGCATTACATATATTTTGTGCGATTCGGGACAAGTAAAACCACATAATTTACAACAAAAAATAATGTATATTCAAGTTCCCATTACACGAGTTGCCGCCTTATCTACAACAGAAATAGCGTGTATCGATGAAATTAAACAAACACATACAATTATGGCAGTTTGCGATATTTTTCGTGTGTCAAATCCTACAATTCAACAAAAGTATTCGGAAGGAAAAATTATAGATTTAGGTACGAGTATGAACGAAAATAGAGAAAAAATTTTACTAACAAAACCCGATATTGTTATTAAAACTTTGTTTTCTATTGATGAGATTAAAAAAGATAAAGTGTTGATAGACAACGGAATTCCCGTATTATACATAAACAATTGGCAAGAAATTTCACCATTAGGAAGAACCGAATGGATACAATGCTTAGGATTATTGTATAAGACAACTGAACAAACCGATAGCATATTTTCGGCAATAGAAACCAAATACAATACACTCAAAGAAAAAGTATTACATATTCAAAACAAACCTACCGTTTTAGCGGGCGATATGATAAAAGATGTATGGTATTTACCGGGAGGAAATAGTTATGTAGCTCAATTCATAAAAGATGCCGGGGGCAATTATATCTATGCCCACAATAGCAATACCGGGAGTTCTCCTGTAAATTTTGAGCAATTATTAGGCTACGCCAAACATGTTGACGTTTGGATAGGCACCGAAAGTATAAGTAAAACAGAATTATTACATAAAAGCACATCGTATTCATATCTTTCGGTATGTAAAACCAAAAACTGTTATAATTATCATAAACGAAGAACCCCTAAAGGTGGTAATGATTATTGGGAAAGCGGAACAATTAGAGCCGATGTAATACTTGCAGATTTAATTCATATTTTTCACCCAACTGTTTTACCTAATCATTCATTAGTGTATTTCCAAAATATAGAATAATTTTGCAAATATGCAAAAAACAACATTATACATACTCATACTTGCATTGTGCGTTCCACTCTGCTTTATTGCCGACTTACTCTTTGGCAGTGTGTATATTCCATTCAAGGAAATGATAGAAGGAGCATTTTCTCAATCCGAAAATTCATCAATAGCTTCAATTTTATTTGAAATACGATTACCACGAGTAATTACGGCTTGCATTACCGGAATTGCATTACCAATTTCGGGATTATTAATGCAAACATTTTTTCGAAATCCTTTAGCAGGGCCCGACGTGTTAGGAATAAGTACAGGGGCAAGTTTGGGAGTAGCAATATTCTCTTTGGCAGGAGGAGTTGGCAGTATTGCTATAATTTCGTCAATAGATACACTCAGCAGCTGGGGATATATAATTGCTGCAGGTTTAGGTTCATGTTTGGTAATGTTGTCTATAGCTGCTATTACGCCAAAAGTACGCGACACGGCATCGTTACTTATCATAGGTATTATGCTTAGTAGCGTTACATCTGCTATAGTAAGTGTATTGCAATATTTTTCAAATCCACAGCAAATTCATGAATTTTTACTATGGACCTTTGGCAGTTTTTCCGGAGTTCATTTTCAACATATTAAATATATGCTTATTATATTAGTTCCGGTATTGGCATATACGTTTTTTATGCAAAAGTCTTTAAATGCTTTACTTATAGGCGAAAATTATGCTCGCAGTATGGGTGTGCACATTACACGTCTTCGCATAGGTATTGTACTGTGTGCATCATTGCTTGCCGGAATAGTAACCGCATTTACCGGTCCTATAGGGTTTATAGGAATGGCTGTTCCACATATAGCTCGTATGATGTTTAAGACATCTAATCATAAAATATTACTTGTGAGTTCTGCATTGCTTGGGGCAAATTTAGTTATGATATGTGATTTACTGTCGCAATTACCCGGATTTGAAACATCATTGCCTATAAATATAGTAACAGCAATATTTGGTGCTCCTATCGTTATTGCAGTAATATTTCGCAGTAAAAAAACAAGATTACAGTATTAATTATGAATCAATATATGTATCAAGCAATAGTAGAAGCTACCGATGTAAGCATAGGCTATACGTCGAAAAAAGCTCATATAGCTATAGCCGAACATCTAAACATACATATATTTAAAGGCGAAATGGTGTGTTTATTGGGTCCAAACGGCTGCGGTAAATCTACCCTTATTCGAACACTTGCAGGAATGCAATCGCCATTACATGGTATCGTTAGCTTTGAAGGGCAAAATATGCTACACTATTCGGTAGCCGAACTTGCAAAAAAAATGAGTGTGGTGCTTACCGAAAAAATTGAAAGTACCAATATGACAGTATACGATTTAGTATCGCTTGGACGATTCCCGTATACCAATTGGTACGGAAAAATAGAATATACCGACAATACAATAATACTTGAATCAATAGAAAAAGTTGGATTAGAGGGGTTTGCCGATAGACCTCTAGACACATTAAGCGACGGCGAAAGACAACGAGTAATGATAGCCAGAGCTTTGGCACAAGATACTCCATTTATTATGCTCGATGAACCAACTGCTCACCTCGATTTACCCAATAGAATTGAAATCATGAAATTGCTCAAAGAATTGGCTCGTAGTACCTATAAATCCATTTTACTTTCTACTCACGAGCTAGATTTAGCATTACAAGTAGCCGATAGAATTTGGCTTATGCAACGCGGCAAACCCATAGCATGTGGGACTCCCGAAGATTTAGTGTTGCAAGGTGATTTTGAGCAAGCATTTAAAAAACAGTCATTTACCTTTGATATTACAAATGGATTGTTTACCATTGTATATAAATACAAGTATTCTGTTTCGATGAGTGGAAATAAAATATATAGATTTTGGACAGAACGTGCACTTCA
>MWCJ01000077.1 GCA_002069975.1 Bacteroidetes bacterium ADurb.Bin217
TTAAAAAATGAAAATTTATAAATAATTAAATTACAGATAAATAATGAATCAAAAATTTGGATTACAACATAGAAGGGGCAACTCCTTGTGGTTGCCCTTCACAATATTGTATTGTTATTAAATCCAGTTGGATAACATTCTGGTGGTCCTAATTCTTCAAAATGTTTTTGTAATGCCTTGCGGCAGCTGAAACACACATCGCATTCATCGTAAAATTTGTGTGGTGTTTTAATTTTTAATGTTTGTGCTAATTCATATAATCCTTTAGGTCCTTGCTTAGCTAAAATTGATATTATTTTATTTTGTTTTGGTGTGTATTCTGAAATTATAGTTGAAAAATCTGTTTTAAACACATTACCTATTATTATTCCATAACAAATCATTACATTACCATAACAATCTACCCATACCATACTCGGATTCATAGGTCCACGTTTTCCTAAACATTCCGATAATTCGGAACACATACCATTTGGTATTTTTGTTTTTTTTGGAATATTAATATTGCTTCCAAACCCTATACTTCTTATTTGAGTTGGAGCAAGGGGCATGTTTGTTTTATTTTGAACATGTTCTGCAATATGTTGGCATATACTATTTATTTCTGTACTATTTACAATATCTACATTGCATCGAGCTCCCATTATATAACAATGCGTGCGAATACCATTTTCAACAATTGCTTGCACTGCTCGCTTAGCATTTGTTATTGGAATATATGGTGAATGAAAATAATCTGCACTAACTGCAATGCCTGTTACTCCGTATGATATTAGTTTTTGAATTGTGTTGAAAGTTAATTTTTTGTTTTTTGCCCAAAACGCATTGGTTGATATGCCTATATTTTTTTTGAAATATGAATGTATTGTTTCCAAAATTTCAAAACATTTGGGTTGATTGATTAGTATTTCACCTCCGCTTACATGTACCCATGTCATGTGCTTGGTTATTGATGAATCTTCGAACACCTTGTGTATAATATCGGTATCCATATATTTCGACGCTCCTTTTGTTTCGAAAAAGCAATGTGAACATGAAGCATTGCAATTGTATGTAGATAAAAATGTAATTCCGGTAAGTTTCATTGAAAAGTATAAGGGTGTAGGGATATAAAAATATATATGTTTATTTTTTTTAGAAAAGTTCCCTACCGGGGAATGGTAGGGAACTTTGGAGGTAAAATAAGGAACTAAAACACTACAGCATTCGGGTAAAAACCTGTAAGGTATTCTTTTATTTTAGTCCCGGAGGGTGAGAATTGAATTACTTTGTGAGTACCTGTAGATGGAGTTGATGTAACCCAAATATCTTTTGTAATTGGGTTACAATCCAATCCATAGAAGTATCCATCAATAAGTTTTATTGGTGTTGTATTTGATGCTGAAATAGCATATACAGCATCGTCTAAATAATAGATGGTTTCATTACAATATGCTAATCCGTTGGAACTGAAATTTGCTACTTGATGGTCAAATTCTTTTATGGTTGTTACAGAATTGTCGGTAGTATTGATTTTTTGTAATTTAGAGTTTGAAACAATTGTTGGAGTCCAGTTTTCATCATACGTAGTTAAGCCAATACATAGTAAAATTATATTATTGTTTTTATCTAATTCCATGTCAGCTGGTAAATCCCCAACTTCAATCGTTGCGGATACTTGTTTATTCGATAAGGTAATTACGCTTATAGTTTTATCGTTACTCCAACCGCCCATATTTGCTACATATAGTTTATTGTTGTGTATTAACATTTTATTTGGACCAGCACCAACAGCTATCGAATCTATTTTGCTATAAGTAGAAGTATTAATAAAATAGATATAATTATTACCAAACCCATCACCATTACTTACGGCAATTTCACTATCCGATATTTTTGCTACATACCGAGGAAACGAAAGCCCCGTAATTGTACCTATACTCTTGAAAGTTTTACTGTCAACAACTTCGATTTTTTGTGAATTGTTTGCAACTATATATGCTTTGTCATCAATAATAGTTAGCGATTGTATTATATCACCCAAAGGTATTCCGTTTGCTTTCGCAAAAATACCTTTTGTTACAGAAGTATCAGATATGTATGTGATATCTCCATCTAATCCATTAAAATTCCCTTCACATACCACTAAAATTCCATCGGAATACCCCATATCAGGGTTTATCGAATCTTCTTTGCACGATGAAAATAATAGCACACTAAGAACCATAATTGCTGTTGTAAATTTTGTAAACGTTTTCATAAAAGTAAAATATTTAGTTAATTAAAAATTGTAAGTTACATTCCATATATCTTCCGGGCAATGGATACGAACGAACCGATTCGTATACTGTATTTGTAATATTTTGTGCGGAAATTCCAAAAATTGAAGTAATTTTTTTTATTGTTACTTTGTGTTCTATGTTTGCATTCAGTACTATGTAGTGCTTCATGCTTGTTTGTATGGCATAATATCGTTTAGAATTATACATAGTATGTATGCGTAAATACCACGATTTGTATTGTATAGTAGGTTGTACATAGAATGAATATTTTGGAACGTAATATAATTGATGACCGATGCTTTCTAACGTTTCGTTTGTATTATATGTTTTGGAAATATGCGAAGTGTTAATATCTAATCCAGCTGTATTTGTTAGAGTTATATTACCTCTTATAGTACCTGTGTTTACTCGTATTTCTGAACCTTGTATAGTGGCTTGCGCTATATTCATAGGATGCCAAACAGCTCCTTGCGGGGTCCACATAATTTTGTTTTCTATATATCCTTCAAAATAAGATATATCTGTGGTAAGCCATGTTTTTTTTGTATGAATCCACGTTTGTTGCGATCCTATTTCCCATGTATGTCCCGATTCGGGTAATAAATCAGGATTTCCCCACTGTTCCCAGTATAAATCATTGAATGTAGGTGTGCGATATTTTTTACCGCCGTTTGCTCGTACAATTATTTTGTTAGGTACTATATAATATTGTACTCCAATAGTATACAGAATTGGTATTTCATATTGTGTATTGTATTCCTTTCGCACCAATATGTTTGATTGGAATTGTTTCGTTTTATATTGTATTGCTGCAATTCCCGTAATTGTTTGTTCTTGTTTTTTGTTTTTATAATTTGTAACGTTTGCCCAATTTGAATTATACTGAAATTCCATATCGCCGGTAAGTTGATTTGATATATATCTACGAGTTTTAATACTATTGAGCCATCTTGTGCTTTCAATTGAGCTCGAGCTTAATATAATTTGATTTGAAGTCGATTTTTTTTCGTACCATTGAGCATCTGAGATGTATGCGGTTTTGATGGTGATATTGGTTTTGTTGTACATAATTTGGGTAAGAACAAATGATTTAAAGCTTGTATCTTTTTGATTTTCGGTGAAGTAGGGGGTAACACCCATAATTGCGGGTAAATTAAGATTCCGTGATGTATACCATAAGCCTGCACGTGTGTGTATGTGCGAATTCCATTGTGCGAATAGTGATTGATTGATTGATAGACCTCTATATTCGCTATTTGTTCGGGTAGTTTGAGATTTACGGATATAGTCGTAATAAGGAAAATTGTTTTGTGCATGTTGTAATATTGCCGATGTTTTTGATTGAAATCGTTGCGAGCCAACTGAAAGCATGCCGGCATATTTTCGAGTACCAAAATTACCTTGTGTATAGTGTATCGATGAATGAAAATGTTTTTGTTTTTCTGGTATGGTTAATAATTCAACCACACCACCAAATGTGCCACTACCATAGTTTGTGGAAAAACCACTATGGTCTATTACAACAGAGTTAAAACAGTTTAGCGGTACTAACGAAATGTCTGTTTCGCCCATGGTTATAGAATTGAGAGGAAATCCTTCCCATACTATTTGTGTTTGGCTGCTTCCTGCTCCTCGGAGCGAAATATTTGAACTTGCACCATTGCCGTATGATTTTATTATACAAGCGGTATTCTGTTGTAGCAACGTTTGTAATGTTCCGGTTGCATAGGGGTGCAACGCTGTTTTATCAAACACTTCACGTTTTGCCCCATTATTGAAGTATTCAAATTGTTTACATACTGCTACGGAATCTAACCGAATAGTGTCGTGAACATGTTGAGCCAAGCTAATAACATGTAAAAAGACAAAAAATACTAAAGCACAAAAATTTTCTATTTTCATTGTATTATATTTTATAAAATGATTTTCCCGCTCATTTTATAATTACAGATTTGGCAGGTCTTCTGACTCGTTCCTTCTTTAGCTATCTTCCCATTAGCCGAGGCTAACAGTGATACTGAGATTGTGCTAAAGAATATGGGCGGAACTTACAGCTGCGGAAACAGTCTCGGTTTTTCACCGAATTCCCTTTTCACCTCGTTGCAAGTATATGCATTGAAGCACCAATTCTTTTTTGCAAATGTATATGTTTTTATGAATTCAATTTAATATTTCTAAAATAGTTTTATTAACAATACTATGTCAATAAATTTTTAAAATGGGTTCAAACACTGTATGTTTCTGTGATACATGATAAAATAGTATGTGGTATGAAAAAAAAATATTACTCAAGGGTATACGAATGAGTAAAAATAGTTATATTTGTGTTGTATAACAAAAATCAAGCACGCATCCTAGCTATTGTTTTTTGTTTTTTTTAATACTAACTGTTTTTAAATAAGGAAATATAATATGGTACGAGAATTATCATTGAAAAACTCGCCACGCAAGGCGTTGTTGGATGAAGAAGCGTATGAGTTTTTGTGTAAAAACGAAGAATTGCAGCGGATTCATTTTTTTGAAAATTTGCGAAGTCATTCGAGTGGATATGCCTTTTTTCAAAAAAATTGGAGACAAGATGACGGTTCTTACGATTGTCAAACAATTTATTTGCACAAGCTTATAGCCGAGCATTATATTCAAAAGCCTAAAATGAACAAGCGGCTTTTTGTTCGTTTCAATAATGGCAATCCGCTTGATTGTAGAATGGAAAATTTAGAATGGACCAGCTTATCGAATGTAGTTCGAAATACCGACAAAACAGTAAATAAATTTGGATATCGAGGTGTTGTCAAAGATAGAGGACGATATCGGGCAGTAATTTATTATGATCGTAAGCCAATAAATTTAGGCTCATTTGATACAGCAAAAGATGCTGCTATTGCGTATAATCAAAAATCTATAGAATTGTTCGGAAATACACGAAGTATAAATGAAATATAACGTTTTGAGTACTACAAAAAAAGAGGCTATCTGTATTAGATAGCCTCTTTTTTTTATATTCTTATTGCAATTTAAACCGTTTTTCAATGTCTTGAATATATCGTTTAAATCGTTTATCTGTTTCCATTAAATTATTTACCGTTTTGCATGCATGAAGAACGGTAGCGTGATCTTTACCACCAATTTGAGCACCAATAGAAGCTAAGGAATTTTTTGTATAACTTTTAGCAAAAAACATAGCAACTTGACGAGATTGAACGATTTCGCGTTTTCTTGTTTTTGATTTCAATTGATCAATGCCAATGTTAAAATAATCGCAGACTGTTTTTTTGATAAAATCTATCGAAATATCTTGTTGTGTGTTTTTTACAAGTTTTTCAACAATATCTTTAGCTAAATCTAAAGTAATTTGTTTATTGTTGATTGTAGATTGAGCTAAAATTGATATTAATACACCTTCGAGTTCTCTAATATTTGTTGTAATATGGTTAGCAATATATTCAAGTATCTCATCTTGAATTTCAATACCATCGTTGTATGTTTTTCGCTTAAGGATTTCTAAACGTGTTTCAAAGTCAGGAACTTTTAATTCTGTAGATAATCCCCATTTAAAACGAGAAAGTAAACGTTCTTCTAATCCCTGAAGTTCTACAGGAGGACAATCGGAAGTAAGAATTATTTGTTTGTTTTTTTGATGTAAATAATTAAATATTTGGAAGAAAGCTTTTTGTGTACGCTCTTTTCCTGCTAAATATTGCACATCATCGATGATAAGCACGTCTATCATTTGATAGAAATGCATAAAATCATTTCGTTCATTTTTAATTGCAGCCTCGGCAAATTGACGTTGAAAGGTATCTGCATCTACATATAATACCGTTTTCTTAGGATATTTTTCTTTAATTTCAATACCAATGGCTTGTACTAAATGAGATTTTCCTAACCCTGGTTTACTATATATAAATAGGGGGTTGTAGTTAGTTTTCCCAATATTTTGAGCTACAGTATAACCGGCAGCACGTGCTAATCTATTACACTCTCCTTCAACAAAATTTGAAAACGAATAATTTGGATTGAGTTGAGAGTCAATATTTAAATTTTTAATACCGGGGATTATAAATGGATTTTTTATAATGTTAGTATCGGTAATATACGATGGTTGATGAAATATTTTATTTTTAAGGTTTGTAGCATTTTTACCCGGCAATTGAATAGCTGTTGGTTGAGTTTCTGCGTGTGCAGGTTGTTCCATTATTACTTTGTATTCTAATTTGGCATTTGCACCCAATACTTTTCGTAATGCTTTACTTAATAAATCTATATAATGTGTTTCAATATATTCATAATAGAATGGACTTGGAACCTGTATTGTAAGTATGTCGTTTTCTACCTTTACAGGCTTTATTGGTTTAAACCATGTTTCATAAGATAGTTTGGAACCGAGGTTATCTTTTATGATTTCCAAACAGTTTGACCATAATGTTTCGTGTAATACTTCCATTATATTCTAATATTATTGAAGAGTTATTTTAAGTTGATTTCTTAGTTCTTTATCGTTTTACAAAGTTGCTTATAAAATTTGTAAAAAAAAAGTCGATTTGCACTTGTTTTTTTAAAAATAATTATACGGTTTTTACTATCAACAACTTATAAATAAAAAAAAAATAAAAAAAATATTTTTTTTGTAATATTTTGATATTCAACACTTTAATCTTAATGTCTTTGTAATCAAGTGTATTGAAAACTTATATTAAAGTTATTGTTCTGTTTTTTCTTTTTTATTGATATTCATAATTGGAAAAGACACGTATCTTTTTGGGTTTTTTTGAATATCAAGTATTAAACCATCTAATTTTTTTGACGCTTCTTCTAAATTTGTATATAAATTTTGATTTTGTACCAATGCTCCCAAGGTTCCTTCTCCTTTATTCACTTTATCGAGTATTCCACCCAATTCGGTCATTACAGTTTCTGTTTTGTATATAGTTTCTGCAATGTTTGCTTTTGCTAAGGTATCGCTTAAGTTCGAAAAATTAGAAATAATATTGTCAATTTCTTTGTTTTTCGTGTTTATATTGTTTGTTATTGATTCAATATTTCCGAGTAGGCTTTGAATATTTTGATTTGCATTTGTTAATATTGTATCTATTGTAACGCTTGAATGTTGCATTGCATCTACTGCATTTTGAATTTTCTCGAAACTGGTACGCAAGCTTTCTCCTGTTTTTTCATTTAGCACAAATTTTAATTGATCTATTGCCGTACCGGTGCTTTCCATTAATTTTTCAACTTGTTTTTTTAATGGGGCCATTTCTAATCGTACTTGGTCGGTTATACTTCCTTCAATATCAGGGATAAGTGTAGAATTATTCGGTAATATTTCTATTTTGTTGCTTTGTGATATATGGGGTATAATTAAATCTATAGATTTTGTACCCATAATATCGGAACTAAATATTCGAGCTATGGTATTTGCCGGTATTTGAACTGATTTATCAATAGCAAAGGTTAGGGTAATGCTTTCGTATAAATTTGAGGAAAATTGTATGTCGGTTACTTGACCAACTTTATGACCTCGCAAATAAATAGAACTGTTTTTTTGCAAGCCGTCTATTCGTTCGTAGGTAGCAAAATAGGTATTTTCTTCGGTAAAAATATTTTTGCCTTTCAAAAAATTAAACCCCCAATATAATATGCCAAACATAATAATAAGGAGTAATCCAATTTTAATAGCTTTGTCTTTTTCCACGATTTTTAATTTTTATTGTGTGATACTTTTTGCTTGTTGTATTGTAATTTTTTTTCCGTCTTTACGAGCAACTATAAATGCCTCGGGATACTTTGCTTTAATTTGTTGGAAAGGTACGGAAATTTCTTTAAATGTATAATATGTTCCTATATAATATTTATTCCAACTATCTTCTTGTATACTATAAACGTTCGTGAATCCTTTAAAGTTTTCTGGTTTAATTTCTATTATCTGTTTCGATGCGGCAATTTGTATACTATATGTTATGCCTTCTTTTTGTTTGGTTTCGCTTGTTTTTGGTGGAATGGTTTGTTGTACTGGTTTTGGTTGATTTTCAACTGTTTGTACCGTTGGTTTTGGTATCGGTTGTGGAGTTGTTGTTTCTGTTTTAACTAATTGTAATGTAGAATCTTGTATGCTATATAAAGGTTTTGTTTGGGTATTGTTCGATTGTTGACTTACAATTGCAGGTATAGTGTCTAACGATTTTGAGCTTTGTGTAACGATGGTTGGTTCTGTATGTGTTTTTTCTGAATACGAGGGCTGGGGAGTCGTATTTGTTTGTTTTATAGGTTCTTGTTGTTTTGGTGCAGTTGTTTGATTCTGTATGCTTTGCGTTGCTTGGTCTTGTTTTGATGCAATGTTTGACTTCGTTTCTATAGCTGTTTTGTAATCTTTAAATGCTCTATATATAGCTGATGCCATATAGTCTTGTCCTTGTTCTGTAATGAGAAATTGTTCTTCTTCGGTGTTACTTATAAACCCTGTTTCAATAAGTATACTTGGCATGGTTGTTTTCCATAAAACCATAAATGGTGCTGTATGTACTCCACGATCTTTTCTACCTACACGTTCTCTAAATTCTTTTTGAACCATTGACGCAAGTCGTGCACTGTGTTCTATATTGGCACTTTGCATCATGGTATGAATTATAATTGCTTCGGTAGAATCGGCAGACATACCTTGATATTTTGTGCTGTAATTGTCTTCTACCATTATTACTTTGTTTTCGAGTTTTGCAACTTCCAAGTTTGCTTTATTTTTATGTAACCCCATAATCCAT
This sequence comes from Bacteroidetes bacterium ADurb.Bin217, assembly GCA_002069975.1. Taxonomy (GTDB): domain Bacteria; phylum Bacteroidota; class Bacteroidia; order Bacteroidales; family UBA1715; genus MWCJ01. The sequence goes on from MWCJ01000077.1 coordinate 9,017, forward strand.
GTATCGGTACCATATGCTTCTTTGTTGGTGCTTGCATTTACATGAATCGATATAAATACATCGGCATTGTTTTTATTTGCTATTTCGGCTCGTTTGTGCAATTCTACAAACACATCGGAGCTGCGTGTGTATATTATTTTAACACCGGGTATATTTTTTTGAATGTAATTTCCTGTTTTTAATGCTAAAGCTAGTGTTATATCTTTTTCTTTTGCTACTTTTCCTACTGCTCCGGGGTCTTTTCCTCCATGTCCGGCATCTATTACTACAGTTTTTATTGTATATGCTTGTGTTTGTGTAAAACCGTTTTGTGCATATATATATATAGTGCAGAATAGGAGTAGTATAGAGGTGTATTTTGTTTTATTCATTATCTGTATTCTAATAAAATTGTTCTAATTCGTATAATACTCATCACTTTTTTCGTTGAGTTTAAATTTTTCTAATTATTTTTGGCAAACGAAAAAAAAAAGTTTCACATTTTGAGTTACAAAAATAGTAATAAACACTTGTATTTACATTCAATTAAATATTTTTTTGCATTTATAACGGTAAATGTTTTTGTTTCAATATGTTTGGGGCAAACTTCTGATACAATAATTCCGCAATCACCTGCCGATTCTATTGTGCAAAATCCTGCAAGTAAGGCTATTGAAGCTAAAGTGGTGTATCAATCACAGGATTCAATTGTATTTGATATGTTGTCGCAACGTGTTAAAACCTTTGGTAATAGTAAAGTTCAGTACGAGTCTATTGATTTATCATCTGATTTTATAGAGTTGTATATATCCAAAAGTGAGATTTTTGCAAAAGGTTTACCTGATTCTGCAGGTACCGGAATTCAGGGTAATCCTGTATATAAAGATGCTTCGGAAACCTTCGATGCCGATTCTATGAAGTATAATTTTAAATCAAAACAGGGATTGGCGTTTGGCATATATACAAAACAAGAAGATGGATATTTGCATGGTGGACGTACTAAAATTCATGCAAATAAGGAAATTCATGTGCAGCATGGTAAATATACCACGTGCGATGCTAAATGTCCTCATTTTTATATTGAATTAACTAAGGGTAAGGTTATTCCTAACGATAAGATTTTATTTGGACCAGCCTGGCTCGTTGTTGATGAAATTCCTATTCCTTTAGTAATTCCTTTTGGTTATTTTCCAATTTCAAAAGGACGAAGCAATGGTATAATTATTCCTACCATAGGAGAGGAGCGATCCAAAGGTTTTTATTTTCGTAATATGGGTTTGTATTTTGGCTTGGGCGATTTTGTAGATGTTAAACTTACGGGTGATGTGTATACCTTAGGTAGTTGGCGTTCTAATCTATCGTCGAATTATGTAAAACGTTACAAATTTAGTGGTAATGTTGATGTGGGATATTCGAGTTTGGTACTGGACGAAATTCGTCAAAATCCTACTTTTAATGTTAAGTGGAGTCATTCTCAAGATGCTAAATCTATGAATAATGCTAGTTTTAGTGCTAATGTTAATTATGGATCGGTAGGGTATGCTCGTCAAAATACATATAATACCGATGAATTCTTAAACAACTCTGTTTCTTCAAGTGTGTATTATTCTAAAAAGATTACGGGAACTCCTCTTAATTTTTCTACATCGCTGTATCATCAGCAAAACAATAGAGATAGTACCGTGTATCTTACCTTACCTCAATTCAATCTTTCGGCTTCGTCCATTACTCCGTTTCGACGAAAAAAAATGGTTGGTAAAGAACGTTTCTACGAACGTATTACCGTGAGTTATACCGGTAATTATCAAAATAAGTTGTCGGGTGCTAAAATGGATTCAAGTTTTTATACCAAACAAACATGGGATGCTTTTCAGTCGGGTGTTAGTCATTCTATTCCTGTAAGCACTTCGTTTTCAGTTTTAAAGCATTTACATGTTTCTCCTAATTTTAATTACACCGAACGTTGGTATACCGAAAAACTAGTGCGTACGTGGGACGATACAAAACCCGTATATTCGAATAGTGATACAACGTATGGTGGTATTGTAGAATCTCAAATTCAGGAATTTAATAGGGTGTATAATTATTCTTACGGTATAAGTTGTAATACTAAATTATATGGAATGTATCAGTTCCAAAGTCCATATATTAAGGCTATTCGACATATTATTTCTCCTTCTATGTCATTTAACATGTCTCCCGATTTTTCTAATCCTAAATATAACTATTACAGTACATATCAAAAAAATACTGCAG
>MWCJ01000078.1 GCA_002069975.1 Bacteroidetes bacterium ADurb.Bin217
TGACTTCCACCAACTATTCGCGATGCTCCATCTATATAAAATTTCGAAATAAGAGCATGCACATATATAGGAGCGTCGCGTTCGCCACTGTACAAACTATTGTTCCATGCTAATGCCTTGCGAACACGTTCGTCTCTTACATAGGCATCGATATAATCGCTCACCGACAACAAACTTTCGGCATCTAAATACCATACTCCCGGAGGATTAGGACGGAGATTAAACAATGGAATTCTATCGCAAATGGCATATATTGAATCTACATATTTTCGAATTCCTTCTGCTTCGTGTGGAAATTGTTCCGATAAAATTCTAATAAAATTTTCTTTACCTACCCCAAATTTACAAACAATATTTTCTTCGCCAACATGCAACACATCGAATCCATTAGCATCAAGAGGCATAAGGTCTAAAGAATCGGTTATATCTAAATAATCGAAGATTTTACGCACTGTTCCTCCTTCTTCGAATCCACTTACATAGTGAATACCGGCTTCCCATACTACACCATTTCTTCGAAAACAATGCAATCCGCCACCAATTTTATAATGTTGTTCAAGAACTATAGGAGTGTACCCTTCTTTGCAGAGCAAACAAGCCGATACCAGTCCGCCTATACCACCGCCTACTATTATTACTTGCTTACTCATATATGCTGTTTTATATCTTTAATAATTGTATTTATCCCCAAAAATTCAGAACAGGTAATAATAGAACCTATAGTAACGCCTAAAATACCATGTGAATTTATATTTTGCCCGGTCATAAACAAATTTGGAATGCGGGTACGTTGTGAAACTAATGTTTGTGTAGGAAAATTTTTATCACGAACAACTCCATACATTGAACCTTCTTTGGTCGCGGTATAATCACGGTACGTAAGAGGTGTAGATGATGAATACGATTCTATTCCCGAACGAATTCCCGGAAACGATTGTTCAAGTGCGTTCAATAATTTTTCTGATTTTTCTTGCTTAAACGCTTTATAATCATCACCGCGTTTACCTATAGTTGTATGTTCCCATTGCCGCACTTCATCGTATTTCATATATGCTATAAGCAAAGCTCCCTCGGCAAATTTACTATTGTTGGCAGGTGCTTGGTGCATATACAAAAAATTCATAGGCCACGATTGAGGCGTATAATCAGTGCATTCCCATACATCGGAAGTGTTGTATCTATAGTAATTAGTATTAAGATACGGTACCGTATTTTTCTTGAATACAATATATACCGTAAAATTCGATATGGTATTTTCAAGATTCAATATTCGCTCTCGGTATGCCTTGCGAATAAGTGGCGTGTTGAGCTTTGCCAAAGTAGCTTCGGGGTGCATATTCGATATAAAACTCTCGGCATGAATTATTTCGCCATTCGATAATTCTACCGAAACTGCTTTTTCAGCATTGCAATGAATATGTGCAACCTGAGATTTTGTGTAAATTTCGCCACCATGTACTTGAATTGAAGCCGCAAGTGAATTTGAAATACTATCGCTTCCACCTACCAAACGATACGCACTTTGAATGTAAAAATTATGAATCAAAGCATGAATATACAGTGGCGTTTTATCACGTTGCCCTGCATATAAGGGTATATTTCCGAGCAATACATTTTGTAAAACTGTATTAGGACTAATACCACACATAAATTCTTGCACCCCCGATTTTACTGAGTGAGGATTAAGAAAAACTTGCTCATGAATTTCTTGAATATTGTATAAAGGCGATTCTAATGCTACTTCGCGAATTCGTTGTACATACGTTTCAATATTGTTTCTCTCATGAGGAAATTGAGCCGAAAGACCTTCAACAAAATTAGAAAACCCCATAGGAATTTTAAAATCGCCTTGTGGCAGCGATATGGTATCAAATCCCGATTCATCTAAACGACGAACGGGAACAGTATCTAATAATCCTAAATACGAAAAATATGTATGTAAAACTTGTCCGGGATCTAAACTACCAATATAATGCATGCCCGTATCGAACGTAACGCCCGAACGACGAAATGTTTGTAAGCAACCGCCGATTTGTGTATGTTGTTCAAGAATACATACCTTGTACCCGAATTTACTCAATATATACCCACATACCAAACCACCCAAGCCGCTTCCAATAATTACAACATCATATTTCCCCATTATATTTGTAATTGTTGTAAACTATAGGTGTTATTATCTATACACACCCTAAAACCGTCAAAATTAGCACTATTTATATTATTAGCCATATTTTTTTGCTGTAAGATAAACAGTGATTTATTCATTTTTTTGCAAAGCACGGCTATATTGTCCAAAATATCTCCTGTAATAATCACACAATCAAATTGTTGTATAAATTTTTTATCAATAGAATCTTGTCGTACATACTGTAAATTTTTTGGCACCGACGTACAATATTTTGCAAGCTTTAATGTATCTTCGTGAGAGTCGGTAGCTGTAATATCTATATGCTTGTGTACCAATGCATACATCAAATCAAATACTCCAATACCACAGCCTACATGCAACACCGTGCCTTGATGCGGAACATGCTTCAAAATTTCAGAATAATTTGAAAACGCTTGTAATTCTTTCCGAGCTTGTTTTTGAACATCGGCTCCTTTGTAGATATAGTTGTGAAATACCAAATCGCTATAATATTCAGGCGTTTCGCATTGTGTTCGCAACTGTTCGTATTGCTGTGCATACATTTGCCGAACAAGTCGTGCTCGCTCGGTATAGGTTTCCCCAAATTCCTTATTTTCGGGAGTTATTCGTGGCAATATTTGTACGGTAACATGTCCTTTGCGGAGGAGTAATTCGGTTTTTGGCAATGCATGTCCAATTCCGTGAACTACAATAGGAATAATGTCTACACCTAATTTTTCTGCAACATAAAATGCTCCTCGTTTAAAACGTAAAATTGAACTATCTGCAGAGCGTGTACCTTCGGGGAAAATTACTATGGAATATCCTCGTGATATAAGCGACTGCATAGCTTCCAAATTATTTTCGATTCCATTAGCAACAGGATAGTAATCACCATATTTTACAATTTTTCCGTAAAAAGGTGAATTCCAAACCCATTCGTTGGTTACTACCACCAATTTTGGCGTAAGCATCATGATATACATCAAATCTAAATGCGACTGATGATTGCAAATAATTATGCCCGGCTTATCAAATGTTTCGTTCTGTGTATTCAAAACAGAAGTGCGAACAAGCGGTATATATTTTACTACAAAGCGTGCCGTATTACACAGAACTTGGTGGTATCGGTATTTTCGTTGTTCGGTAGATTTTCTAAATGCAAACAACAAAAACCCGTGAATAGATAATGCCAATGATCCTATCACAAATACCGCAAATGAATACACAGTTGCTCCTATATGTTTAAACGTAATAGGAATTAATCGTTTTTTTCCTTTTTTAACCGTTATGTAATTATATAAAAATGGAGGAATTACATACGAAATAAGCACAACCGATATCATGCCTACTATAGTTACATTTGCAAGCGATGTCATAGCTGGATGCTTCGCAAATACCAGTGTACCAATACCTATAAACATGGTAATAGCAGACAATGCAACAGCTCGTTTGTACGATGCCAATAAAGTTCGTTTATAGGCGAATTCATTCATCATACCATCCATCATAAATACGGTATAGTCGTCGCCCAAACCAAAGATAAATGTTGCCAATATTATGTTTACTATGTTAAATTGCACACCAAACAATGCCATAAGCCCCAATATCCATATCCAGCTTATAAGCATTGGGAGAAAACAAATAATGCTAATTTCGAGTCGCCCGAAAGAAATGGTTAAAAAGAGCAACACAATAAATCCGCACAAAAACAACACAGTATTAAAATCGTTTGACAAAAGTTGCAATAAGGATTGTGAAACACCGGTAGAATCAAATACAAATGTTTGTTGCATTGTAAGTTGGTTCTGAATACTTTGAGCCATTTCGGGTTTTGTATGAATCAACGTAAGAATCATCGCCCGATTGTCGCGTTCTATAATATAGTCTTTGGCTAAATGGGTACGAATGAGGTCGAAATAGTCTATTGATTGCGGCTGATATTCTGCATCTACCATGTCAAAAAATTGGTTAAATGAAGTCTCTTTAAACCCAACTTTTAGACCTTGTTGCACAATCATGAGTTTTACAGAATCTTTGCGAGTATGCCAAAAATTATTCCACGCATCGAGTTTAATCTTCTGTAACGAATCTGACGGAATAAACGACCCAATACCTGACACTTGCAGTATTGCCCCACTCTGTTGCAACGAATCTATCAGAGGTTTTACCCGTTCATATTCCCGTAATGCTTCTTGCACATTGGTTCCTTCGCTTACCACGTACATACTCTTTTTTCCCAATTCCGAAACTTGCTGCAACGACGCAAATGCTTGTTTTTGCTCTGTCGTCATAAAATTGAGTTTCGACATATCGGCATTGAATTCTACTCGCGAGGAAAACACAAAAAGAATTATAGTACACAAACCTACTAACCACAGAATTTTTTTGTTTTTCTCGAATCTATATTCGGTAACAGTGTCAAGTATGGTATGTTTTTCTTTTGTTCGTTTACGTTTTATATGTGTAAGTAAATGAGGCATAAATACAAGCACAAACACCAACGTGCCAAGCAACGAAAATGCAGCAAACAACCCGAAATCACGCATTGAATCGGCTTGTATAAACAACAAACTCAAAAATGCACCTACAGTAGTGATACTTCCCGTAAGCATAGGCGATGCTAAATCTTGTATAACTTTAGGAATTGACGACGCATGTTTGGCATGAATCAAAAAATGCAATGAATAATTTATGGCTATACCAAAAATTACCGCTCCGGCACCAATTGCAATTGCCGAAATACTTCCTTTGATAAGGTACAATGCAGCCAAAGACAACAAAGCTCCAAATAATACTGGTACTGCAAGCAATACAATAGAATACACCGATCGAAAAAACCAGAGTAATAATAAAAGGATAAGTACTACTGCAATTGTTATAGAAATATATGTGTCTTTTTTGATTTGTTGTGCATTGGTAACGGCAACCAATGCCGAACCAAAATAGGTAATAGTAGTATTGTAGCGAGTTTGTATGCTTGAAGCTGTTTGTTCTATGAGTTTAGCTAAAGTAGCATTTGCATCGGTTTCACTTGTTGCATGAGTTGAAGTAACAAACAGTAACAAACTTTGTTTTTCTTTTGAAAAAATATATTCGTTGTATACTTCGTATTGATTGCTCATTTGGAAATCTTGCAATCGAGCAAGCAATGGAACAGAAATACGCAAAGGGTCGGTAATTATATTCTTTTTCAACACCATTCCCGAAGGCGATACCAACACTTGTTTGTTTTGTTCCAATTGTTGTGAAATATGTGTTGCGTTCAAAACAGAATCAAGTTTTTCATATTCTTGATTTGTTATAAAATAGGGTACATTTACAGTTATAAAGTCGGTAATTTCAAATAAGGCTTGTTGGTCTATGGTATGAAATATTTCTTTTATATATTTTTTGTCGGAATCGGCAGAATCTAACTGAGATACAAATGCTTCTGCAGCTTCTATCAATTGGTCTTTATCGGTTGTGGGCGAAGATATTTCTACAATGATTCTATCGGCAACTTGCATATTTTGATAAACAAATTGTATTTTTTCGCTGGTTTTATCTTTTGGCATGAAGCCCGAAATATCTTCTATCAATTCTATTTTTGAAGCAGTATACCCAAATAATGAAAATAATATGAGCATGATGAGAACACGCAATACGGTGCGTTTTTGCAAAAAAGAATAGAGTGAAAGAAGTATCTGTGTCATATTTTACTTTTTAAACAACCTACGAATTGCCATAGACGGATATCCGTAAACAACAGCCAAAAATACTAATACAGAATTAAGTAACCCAATACGAATGAAATCGTGGTAGGGACGAAAATGCGATACACGTTCTTCTTTTGAAGCATAAAACACTTTAATTTTTATTGCACGCAAACGTATTCCTCGCCATGCAGAAAATACAAGCATTTCTAATTCAGCTTCATAGCGTTTGGTCCACAATTTCATGCTACCCATTTTTTTGAGTGGATACAAACGGTATCCGGACTGTGTATCGGGCATGGCAATACCTGTTTGAACACGAAACCAAAAGTTTGAAAATTTATTGGCAAACGTATTTCCTCCAGGCATGTTTTCTTGTTTGAGTAAACGACTTCCTACAATAAGTGCATGAGGATATTTTTCAATTTCATCAACAAATAACTCTAAATCATCGGCAAAATGCTGCCCATCGGAATCGATAGTTATGGCATACGAAAAACCCATTTCTATAGCTTTTCTGAACCCGGTAATCAAAGCATTCCCTTTACCTTTGTTGGGATAATACGAAAGCACCGTAACTTTGTCGGCATAGGCTTGGAGCAGTTGGGGTGTGCTATCGGTAGCACCATCGTTTATTACAATAATATCGGGCGTGTAAATCAACAATGAATCGATAACCTGTGTTACCGTTTTGTAATTATTGTAAGTAGGAACCAATACAACTATTCCTAATTCTTTGATGCGACTATACAGTGGGTGTGTACTCATACGATTGCATATATTATACTAATTTTCGCAAAACAAACTTCATCATTCTGAATTATAACCTGTGCCGAAACTTCATTGTCCGTTTGAGTCCACTGTACTATAAATGTTACAAATTGGTCGCGATTGGGAACAATTACCTGCAAGAATTTTATATTTTTTACTGTTTTCATGAATAAGGTACATGCCGTATGCCGTTCGAGTAATTGTTTACAAACTTCGAGCATACACACCCCGGGAGTAATAGGATTTCCCGGAAAATGAGCTTTATAAATTTCATGTGTTTCATCGAAAGAAATATCGGCATCGAACCCTTTGGGAGTTATGCGAATGGCACGTGTGGTATATAAATCGTCTACTAACATATGTTATAAAATTGGTATAAAAGTATAGCGTATCCCCCGTTGGATATTATTCATAATTACAATATCTGATTGGCATATCAGTTCACCCGTTTTTTTGTTATTTACAATTCGCTCGGTTGAATTTTGTATTTTTTGAACTGAATAAGGAGCATCACCGGTTTTTTGAATTGCAAATGCAAATGCAAAATCTTGTTGGAGTGTGCGAAGTATATATTTTTTATTAAGTTGCGAAATAGGTTGCGAAATTTTGCAATCATTTCCAACGATAGTAAATTGAAATGCTTTAACACCAAATTCGTTCATAAGAACCCCGCGAATAGTATCGTTGCGAAATTTTGCAATGGTAATACCCGAAATAGAATTTTCTTTGAATTGTATGGTTGTTTGTAACCGAAGAGCCGATGAATCGGGGTATAAAAAATATGATACTGCAATGCCTCCTTGCGTAACGCTATCGGACGATTGTGCATACAAAAGCACACTATTACTTAGTAGAACGAAACAAATCGTCAGAAATCGGTTTATTTTCATTATGCTGAGTAAATTGAATTGTTGTAGTATCGCCGCCTTGTTCCATCATTTGAATGGTTTGCACCAACCATGAAGTTTTAGAAAATGTAAGGGTAATGGTATTCATTATTTTTTTTAATTCTTTATCTTTGGGAATTAACGTAACTTTAACCGTTGAAGCACCCACAAAATATTGTGAGGCAAATTCGGTTTCGTTGGATAGTAATGTGCCATTAACGGAGGCTATCATAATTTCGCTCACCTTTTTAAATAGTTTGTTGCTATTGGCATCGAAGGTATTGCTTTTATTGTTATTTATTATGGTAACCTTGCCGTTGCTCAATATAAATACATACGAATAGGGAGTGTTGTATTGCCATCGCACATTATTTTGTTTTTTGAAATATAACATACCTTGCGATGTAACTATTTCTGATAATACCGAAAGTTCTTTGGTTTGTGTAAATGGTGATTGTAATGTGTTGGTGTGAGCTGAAGCTTGTGCAACCTTAGTTTGAATCTCTTTTTTCTGCTCGGCAGTGGCGGGTTTATATTGTTGAGCTATACTCGTATAGGCACCTAACGTAAGGCTCAAAAGTAATAGTATACAGGTTTTATACATAGTCTCTGTTTTTTAAAAATCAGTGGCGTGCGACAAATACTACGCCAATCATTATTAATGCAACTCCCACCCAACGAGTAATAGGCACCGATTCTTGGAAAATAAATACCGATGCCAACATACCAAAAATATAACTAATGCTTATCATAGGATAGGCTACACTAAATTCAAAATGTTTGAGAATATACATCCACAAAGCGGTAGCAAGTGCGATACTAATACCCGACAGTGCCAATTGCCAATTTACTACTATTTGTTTAAAATACGCCATACTCCACGAAAATGAACCCATACGCACCATAGCAAATTTCAAGAAAATTTGTGACGACACCAGAAATAGTGATTGTATGGTTGATATTATGAGGAGTTTTAACATGTAGACAAAAGCATGAGTGAATGATCGCGATTTCTAAAATGATTGTACAAAAGTATATGTTTTACTCCTGACTTTTCTACACCACCCAATATACAATGTGCAGGCACTATTCCTTGTTGTATACAATATGCGGAAAGTAGCATACCATACGAGAGCGACGTGTAATATTCGCCACATATATGTTTATATGTTCCTATTTCATTGGGCGAAAATAAATCCTGCAAAACAGAATTATATACCGCATCATTTTCGGTATCGGCATTCATTCCGGTCATGCACACATCTATATCATCGATGTTCAATCCACAGTCTGCAACAAATTCTCGAATTATCTGCTGCATAGGTTTTACCGGTTTATACAGCAAACTCATACGGTTAAGGCAAGCATACGACTTTGAAGAAGGCGTATCGGAAAACATAATGCTAACACTTCCTTCGCCCGCAAACGAACCTTTTGATTGTTCTTGAGTTATACAAGTACGAGTATTTTGAATAGCCTGTTTCCAATATCCTATTCTACCCAAAAGTATAAAATAGTTAGGTGTCATTTCGTCGTTTCCTGTAACCAATGCAGTACGTATAGTGCCTCGTTGAAACAATAAATATGCATCGAGAAGAGCATTCTCAAACGAAACTCCACGATGAATATAGGTATTATTATAGCCTTTGCAATTCATGTGAATTGCTATTTGCGAACTTATAGTGTTGTGAGTAGATTGAATAAAAAAGGTAGGTTGCAAAAACTTCTCTTCGTTACGAATCATAGCATCGAGAAATTTTTCGGTATCCTCTACGCAGCCCAACCCGGTACCTGTAACTATAGCATCGGGCATAGAAATACCTGAATCATCTACTGCTTGTTTTGCCGTAACTATAGCTCGTTTAATTATTTTACTCAATCGTCGTGCTTGAACCGCATCAAAAAAATCTTTGTAGTTGGGTTCTACACATCGCACATGCGGTGTTTGATACGAAAGCGGTTGTTGAATTCCTTCGAACGAAAGCGGTTGTTGAATAGAAATGCTTCCAAGACCGTTGATGTAAATTGGTTTACTATTCATATCACTGTACGTTTGAAAAGATTAAAGATGTATTGTTACCTCCAAATCCAAATGAATTTGATAGGACATGTTGCACAGGAATATCGTGCAATACATTGATTACCGGAGTAAACGGTAAGCTTTGCATTTGTGTGGTAAAATTGCAATTGGCAGGTACAAACTTGTGTTGCAATGCCAAAATAGAAATTACCGCTTCTACTCCTCCGGCAGCACTAGTAGTGTGTCCGGTAAGCGATTTGGTAGAACTAACATGTGGAGGATTATTGCCAAATACTCGCACTATTGCTTGACCTTCCGACTCATCGTTGTTGGGTGTTCCGGTGCCGTGAGCGTTTATATACGACACATCGGCAGGTTGTAAGTTGCTCATTTCTAGCGCAGCATTCATTGCCAAAAATGCACCTTGCCCTTCGGGCGACGATGCAGTTTGATGATAGGCATCGCAGGCATTTCCATAGCCCGATAACCGGCATAGCGGTGCAACACCTCGTTTGGCAGCATGAGCTTTTGATTCCATAACAATAAACGCAGCTCCTTCACCTAAATTCAATCCCGCACGAGTTTCGTCGAATGGGCGACAGGGTTGACTGTCGAGAATCATAAGAGATTTGAACCCGTTTAAATGGAATTTTGTAATACATTCACTTCCACCTACTACTGCAATATCAACGATGCCGGCTTCCAATAAATTGGCACCCAAAATACATGCATTAGCAGCCGACGAACATGCCGTTGAAGGAGTAGATACAAAGCTGAATCCACCAAAATAATCAGCTATTTTTTCGGTACAAGCTCCACAATCGTGAGCTTCTATAAATTCGTTGTGTAAATCGTTTTGCAGAAAATCGAAATAATATACCTCGCTTTTCTCCATACCGCCTACCGTAGTGCCATGAATAAATGCCACACGATATGTGCCGTCCATAGTCAACCGAGCCTGCTGCAACGCTTCGCGTGTAGCAAGCATTGCCATAAGAGCAGTTCGTGTAACCACCTCATCAGCGGGAATATTCAATAATTCACGCATTTGATCTTCGCTCAAATCTACTTCGGCACATGGTAAATCGTGAATAGTTTGCAAATGTTTGAGCGGTTGAATGCCCGATTTTTGCTCGCGTAACGACACCAATGTTTGGTCAACACCAATGCCAATACCCGACACTATTCCCATTCCGGTAATATACACATCGAGAGCCATATTTAGATAGTTCTGTGTTTGCTAATGTATTCTGCCATAGTTTGAATAGACTTGAATATATCGCGTCCTTGATTGGCATCTTGTAATTTAATACCATAATTTTTTTCCATCAACACTATTAATTCTAGTGCATCTATCGAGTCCAAACCCAATCCGTCGCCAAATAATGCTGCATTGCTATCAATATCAGCCGGTGTGATATCTTCGAGGTTCAATACTTCGATAATTTCTTTTTTTAGTTGTTCAATTAATTGATCCATATCTGTATTATTATTATAAATTATATAAATGTAAACTATTTTTTTTTGTAAAAGGTAACGAACATACTTCGTTAGTTTTTTCAACTAACATAACGCATGCTTCGCAAGTATGTTTGTAATAATCTATCCACCCTACCAATGCATAGGTAACTGAATCTTGCAAAAATACTTGATAAATATATTGGAAAAAAGCCGAATTATCAAAACTCTTTTGCACGAAGAATGTATTTTCTCCATAGAGCTTATGTTT
>MWCJ01000079.1 GCA_002069975.1 Bacteroidetes bacterium ADurb.Bin217
AAAAAACCTTCATTGAATATCGAAATTATTGATAATGAAAGATTAATAGCTGCTGCTTAGGTCGAATTGACGTTATAATAATACTTCACATGAATTTGGTGGAGGTGCATATATAGATAGTATATCTTCTTTTAATTTCAATACAATAGTTGCAAATAAATCTCTTGTACAAGGTGGTGGAATGTATGCAAAGGGACCTCAAACAATAGAATTGCGTAATTCATTGTTTTGGAATAATATAAGCGTTGTTGATTCAAGTATAAGTTTATTAAATAATGTGTGCAAAGCTACTATGAATAACAATGCTGTTTCCTCATTACTTTCTGTTAATTATGATAAAAGAACAGTAAAGTTAGCTTCGGAAAATATGCGTTACGATAGTGTAGCTGCATATCCACAATTTATAAATCCTTCTCAATTTGTTGGTGCTACAAGCGATTCTTCCGATAAAGTTCAATTATCTTATTGCGATTGGGAAATGAAGCATGGTTCGGCAGGTATCGATGTTGGTGAACAAATTTTGTCAATTTCAAGCGATTTTTATGGAAAAATTAGAAGTATTAAAGGAATTTCGGATGAAAATGCACCTGCCTTACCCGATATAGGTGCTATAGAATCAAAATCATTCGACATACATCCTACAAATGGAATTATTTATATATCGCCTCAGTGGAAAGGTACCGGTGATGGATCTTCGTGGGGACATGCTCGAAATACATTTCACGATGTTGTAGCATTGGCTTCGAAAGATACTTTGCAGGTATGGGTTTCGCAAGGGGTATATTTACCAACAGCAGACTCTACCGGTAATGTTGCAGATACTTTGAATAAGCGATTGTTTTGTTTTACTATGACAAATAATGCTCGAGTATTTGGTGGTTTTAAAGGAGACGAAACAGAGTTGCAACAAAGAAATCCAATTGATTATAAAACAATACTTTCCGGATTTCCACATGCATACGAAGATAGACAGAATTCTTTTCATGTATTGTATTCGCAACAAGGAACAGACACCTCAGCATTGTTTGACGGATTTTATATTGTAGGTGGTAATGCCGATGATTTTCTTGACAGAAATTTACAGAAAGGTGGAGGTGTATATGCACAAGGAGGTACTATATCACGTTGTTTTATTGCCGGAAATACTGCATACAGAGAAGCCGGCGGTGCATATTTAAAACAAGGGGCAAGGCTAATAAATAGTGTTGTTGCAAATAACTATTCATTTACAACTGTTGGGGGTGTTTCGGCATATGATACTACTATAGTAGATGCAAGTACAATTGTAAATAATTCTGCAAGTAAAATGTATGGAGGTATGTATACGCAAGCTCAAGTTTACGTGTCAAATTCAATATTGTGGGGCAATAAAGCTAATTCATGGCATCAAACAAATCGTGTAGATAATTGCATATATACCGCTATTGAATCTGATTCGTTATTTACGTCTCCCACTATGTATGCACTTAATCAGTCAAATATGGAAGAAAATGCAGGAAAAAAAGCTGTTCGGTTTGTAGAGCCATCATTACAAACTACGGGAATACTTTCATATAAAGATATTCAAACAGTAATGTCGGCTCAGTGGGCATTATCATCAAACAGTAATGTAATAAATAAGGCAAATCCGAAATTTATACCGCTCTGTATCGACTCTCTCGATATTCGCAATTTAGAACGAATTGTAGGAGATACTGCTGATTTGGGAGCATTTGAATACAACGGTATTCCAAAGATAATGAATGAATTGAGTGATGTTAATTTATGTGTTTCTCAAACAGAAAGCTATCATATTCAAGCTCAAGGAGCAAATATTCAATATCAATGGCAATATTTAGATGGTGTAGTATGGAAATCGTTAACAAATAATGAAATTTTTAGCGGAGTAACTTCATCGGAATTAACCATTTTTGCAGCATATTATATAGAAAAAACAATTGATATTCGTTGTAAAGTATATAATCAAGATGGAAGTGCTTATAGTAATGTTGGATACCTTACAATAGCTCCAACACCCAAAAAACTTGTAAAAACAAATTATTCAATATGTGATGGAGAATTAATTATACTTCCCATTGAAGAGTCTTCGATTGTAACGTGGAAAGATGGCAGGGTGTCTATTTCTATTCAACCTCATATTACTAATTGGTATTCGTATACATTACAAAATTCGTTTGGTTGCAGCATAACTGATTCTATATTTGTGCAAATAGGAGCCTTACCTAAACAACCATTTGAATCGGATACCACGTATTTATGTTCAGGGGCTTATGTGTGGTTGCAGACCGATAATTCGTATGTGAATTATCTCTGGAGCGATAATTCTAAAAACTCTACAATACAAGTGTATAATGATGGTGTATATGGTGTTACTGTTCAAGATTTTAATGGATGTCGATTATATGATTCGGTTACTGTAATTGTTACCGAATCTATTATGCCACTACTACAATCAATTTCGTATACAAAAGATGGAAGTGGAGTGCTTGTAGTAACCGATTCGCATTCAGAAGCATTAGATAATCAACAAATTCATAGGTCTTTAGCAAGTAAATATGCTTATACGCTTTTAGGGGAATTATCGAAAACAAATTATATTTATAAAGATGCTTCGGTACAAGAATTTTCAAATTATTCGTATGCAATTAAAGCGGTAGATTCGTGTGGATTTGCTTCAAGTTTTTCTTCAATTCATACCTCCTTATATGTTGATGCTTATAGAAGAGTAACAAATAAGAATATTGTAGATTTGTTTTGGTCACCGTATAAAGGTTTACCACAAGCAAATGAATATTATATTTATAGAGGTAAAACTAAAGAATCTATGGAATTTGTTGCTACAGTGCCGGCTTCGCAGACATATTATTCTTTGAATATAGATGGGTATAATTATTATAGGATTTCAATGCCGATAAATCAATCGTTTGTATATAATACTCAAGAATATACACATACATATTCAAATATTTCAACAGTAAGAGATTGGACAGGATTTGTCAAACGTGAGCATCAAGAGATTTTTGCATATCCAAATCCTGTGGTTTGGTCAAATGTGAATATTCAATTGCCGCAGGCAGATAATGAGCGAGTTATTTACTTATTTGACCTACAAGGTCGAGAAATTTATAAAGCAACTATAGAACCATGGAATACCCAAGTAGAGGTGCCAACAATTGGGTTAAAAGCCGGTGTATATTTGTGTATGATAACAGAACAAAGTTCTTTATTATTTGTTGAGAAAATTGTTTGTAATTCAAATTAAAGGCACGATGTTAAGTTATTCTATCATTATGTTTTTAACAGTTTTGCATTAATTCAGTTTTTTTAATTACGTAAAACCAAGGTTACTGTAAATCTATTACTATGTGAATTTCACAAATTCTTTGTATGTTTGTAGAGTAAATTAAAACATATGGATTCAACACGACAACAAAAGGTTTCTAGATTACTACAAAAGGATTTGGCCGATATATTTCAAAAAGAAGCTGTAACCCTCTGCGGTGGAGCTCTTGTATCAGTTACAATTGTAAGAGTAGCCCCCGATTTATCGTTTGCAAAAGTATATATAAGCATATTTGTACCGGGAGGTAATACCGCATCTGTATTTGCTTTGGTGCAAAAAAATACCAAAAAAATTAGGACATTGTTGGCTCAGCGAGTTGGTAAACAATTACGTATAGTTCCCGAATTGGTATTCGCAATTGATGATTCGCTTGATTATATAGAACATATTGATAATCTTTTACATACTAAATAAATGCACTACGATCCTATAAAAAGAAGTCTTGGACATGTATTTAATACAAATCCCATATTACGTAAGTTGTTTTATTTTTTGCTTGATTTATTGTTGTTGCGTTCGTGGCATATACGTAAAGAAATTAAACAGTGGGCTGTAAATGCTCCAAATAATGCACGTATTCTTGACGCTGGAGCCGGATTTGGTCAATATGTGTTTTTTATGTCCAAACTTAATTCTCTTTGGCAGATTACAGGAGTTGATGTAAAACAAGAACAAGTTGCAGATTGTAATGCTTTTTTTCAAAAAATAGGAGTATCGCAGCGAGTTCAGTACGTTGAAGGCGATTTAACTCAATATGTTTCGCCACAACCCGTAAATGCAATAGTATGTGTAGATGTAATGGAGCATATAGAAGCCGATACCGATGTGTTTGTTAATTTTTATACATCTTTACAATCGGGGGGAGTATTGTTTATTTCAACACCATCGGATTTAGGAGGGAGTGATGTACATGATGAACATGATGAATCGTTTGTTGGCGAACATGTTCGTGATGGATATAATGCTGAAGATATACGTAATAAATTACAACAAGCTGGGTTTTCAACTGTTCATACATATTATTCGTACGGAATTTTTGGAAGTATTTCGTGGCGTTTGTCTATGAAATATCCTATACGAATGCTTAATGCATCAAAATTATTTTTTGTATTCTTACCGTTTTATTATGCAGTTGTGTTCCCGTTTTGTTTATTGTTTAATTGTATTGATGTGCATTCTCATAACAGCAAAGGAACCGGATTAATAGTTAGAGCTTATAAATAATACGGTATGAATATTTCGTTGTATATAGCGCGAAGGTATTTATTGAGTAAAAAGCGTAAAAATGCCATTCATTATATAACAACCGTTTCGGTGATATTAGTAGCATTTGTTACTATGGCACTCATTATAGCAATGTCTGTATTTAACGGGTTAACTATATTAATAACCTCAATGTTTAGTACATTCGACCCGCAGATAAAAGTGCAATCTGCATACGGAAGGGTTTTTTCTGCAGATTCGGCAATTCATCTAATACGACAAGTTCCGGAAGTTGCTTATATAACACCTGTACTCGAAGAAGATATTCTGTTTGTTTATGCCGACAAACAATTAGTGGGTAAATTAAAAGGAGTAGGAGAAGAGTATTCAAAAACGTGTCCTATTGATAGCATGATACTATCGGGAGAGTTTGTATTACAACAAAATGGAATTGAATATATAAGTGTTGGGCAAGGTGTAGCTCACAGTTTATCTGTTGGATTACAATTTCGTGATGTAATGCATATGTATGCACCCGATAGAAATAAAGGTTCATCAATTAATCCTTTAGATGATTATAATAAAGAATATGCGTATGTTCGATCGGTTTTTTCGGTACAAATGGATATTGATAATGCGTATGTTTTATCATCACTTACTTTAGCACAACGATTATTAGAATACCAACATAATCAAGTTTCTGCAATTGAATTAAAATGTGTTAATACTTCTGATTATAAAAAAGTTGCAAATATTTTGCAGCAAAAATTAGGTGAAAATTATAAAGTTCGAGATAGAGAGCAACAGCATGAATTTTTATATAAAATTACGCAAAGTGAAAAATTGATTACATTTTTGTTGGTTACATTAATCTTAATTATTGCTTCATTTAGTATTGCTGGTGCACTATCTATGCTTATTATTGATAAAAAACGAGATATATCAATTCTTGCAAGTTTAGGTGCAGAGCAAAAGTTAATACAAAGAATTTTTATTTTCGAAGGCTGGATGATATCTATTTTAGGTGCCGTAATTGGTTTATGTATAGGTGTTTGTTTGGTTTTGGTTCAGCAACATTTTGGTATATTAAAATTGCATGGCGAATCAAGTAGTTTTATTGTAGAAGCATATCCTGTGCATTTGCAATGTGCCGATATTTTATATACGGTAAGTATGGTTTTAACTGTGGGGTTTATTGCTGCGTATATACCGGTTCGCTTTATTTTTAAAAAACATATACATTCATGAATTATATAGATTATATACTTTTGGTTCCCATACTATGGGGGGGATTTCGTGGTTTTAAAAATGGTTTAATTTCAGAAGGTGGAACAGTGTTGGCATTAGTTTTAGGAATTTGGATATCTATTCGTTTTTCTAATTCTTTTGGGGAATATATATCGCAGTATTTTACATTGAGTGAACAATATAGAGAAGTAGTAGCATTTACCATCCTTTTTATAGGAGTAATCATAATTTGTTTCCTTATTACTCGACTTTTAGTTCGCTTTTTTAAAGCTATCAAATTACAATGGTTAGATACCTTGCTGGGAATTTTGTTTGGTGCATTAAAGTATGTAATCGTGCTTGCATTTGTATGTTTTGTTATTCATACTCTTACCATACGCTATGCATCAAAACCAATTGAATCAACCCAACAATCTCTTTTATTTAAACCATTAGCACATTCTGCCGAATCGTTATTAGAAGGTAGTATAGTATTGCCTATACCGCAGGCTGCCGATAGTTTAATTATTAAAACTAAAGAATCTCTTTCTTTTTAGTGTTAAAATATAAAATTTAATCTCTAAAAGATTGAAATCGTAAGTATAAATGCGTATCTTTATACTATCAAATAAATGATAAACATAAAACTTTACGATTATGGAAAGCGTCTTTTTACAATATATGAACGACCGATTGAAAATGACTGATAGAAAGCCAAAAACAGTTGGTCCCGTAATAACTATTTCGAGAGAATATGGTTGTTATGGTTCGGAAATAGCTCAATTGCTTATCGAAAAAATTAATGCTCATAAAGTTGTTGAAGCACAATGGGAAATGATAAGTAATGTGGTTCTTAATAAAGTAGCACAAAATTTAAAAGTAAATCCTTCGCAAATTTCGCATGTATTTGGAGCAGAAGTAAAAAGCACAATTGAAGATTTTTTTACATCATTTGCAATTTCAAAACGGTATGTGAGCGATGAGAATGTGATTAGACATATTTCTGATATTGTAACTTCATATGCAAATAAGGGGCGGGTTGTAATAGTTGGTAGAGCAGGGTGTGTATTAGCCAAACATATACCGAAATCGCTACACGTTAAATTAGTTGCACCTCTTTCTTGGCGTGCCAATAGGGTTGCAAAACGATTTGATATTTCGATGCAGGATGCATTAAAAAAAGTTGGTGAAATTGACGAAAAACGAAGTCATTTTATGAACTTTTACGATGGAAACAGACCCGAAAGTGAATTGTTTGATGTAATTTTTAATCGTTCTACTCTAACTACCGAACAAATTGTAAATCAAATGTATTCGCTAGCAGAAGATAAAGGTATAATTTAAGAAACTGTTTAAATTAAAAACAAAATCTAAACAGTTTCTAAAAAACGTCGAACGAATTTATTTTTTACCTCGAGCCGCTTGTAAAGTATTCATGAGTAATGAACAAATTGTCATAGGGCCAACTCCTCCGGGTACTGGTGTTATGTAGCTGCACAATGGAGCAACTTCGTCAAATTTTACATCTCCTTTGAGTTTCCAACCCGATTTTGTCTCCGATGAAGCTACACGGGTAGTTCCTACATCTATAACTACGGCTCCCTGTTTTACCATATCGGCAGTTACAAATTCAGGAGAACCTAAAGCTGCGATGAGAATATCGGCACGTTTACATTCTTCTGCTATATTTTTGGTGCGACTATGACATACCGTAACAGTACAATCGCCTGGATATCCTTTATGCGAAAGCATTACACTTAATGGTTTGCCTACAATATTGCTTCTACCTATAATAACACAATGTTTTCCTGCTGTTTCTATATGATAATATTTAAGCAATTCTAATATTCCGGCTGGGGTTGCCGATTTAAACGAAGGTAATCCAATCATCATTTTCCCTACGTTTATTGGATGAAACCCGTCAACATCTTTATTAGGAGAAATAGCTTCAATTACTTTTTGTTCATCGATATGTTTTGGTAATGGAAGCTGTACTATAAAACCGTCGATATCTTTATTTGCATTAAACTCGGCAATAGTGTCAAGTAAGGCATCTTCTGAAATATCTTCGTCAAACGTTTTAAGAGTAGAAGCAAATCCAACTTGTTCGCACGCTTTTACTTTGTGATTTACATAGGTAATACTTCCACCATCGGTTCCAACTAAAATTGCTGCTAAATGAGGCCTTTTACCACCTTGTGAAAGTATTGTTTGAACTTCTTCTGCAATTGTAATTTTAATTGCGTCGCTTACTTTTTTACCGTCTATTAATTCCATTGTATTACATTTTTAATCCAGGCATCAAGTTTTGCATAAGTTTGTTGCCTTTCGCACCTTGCATCATTTTCATCATTTTTCTTGTTTCATCAAACTGTTTTATAAGTTTGTTTACGTCTTGAATGCTCGTGCCACTACCATCGGCAATTCGTTTACGACGGCTGCCGTTCAAAATAATTGGGTTCGAACGTTCTTCGGGTGTCATTGAGTGTATTATAGCTTCTATTCCTTTAAATGCATTGTCATCAATGTCAATATTTTTAAGAGCTTTGCCCATACCGGGTATCATACTTGCCAAATCTTTAAGATTACCCATTTTTTTGATTTGTTGGATTTGGCTTAAAAAGTCTTCGAAATTAAATTGATTCTTCGAAATTTTCTTTTGTAATTTTCGAGCTTCTTCGGCATCATATTGTTCTTGAGCACGTTCTACAAGCGAAACAATATCACCCATGCCCAGAATTCGGTCTGCCATACGTTCGGGGTGGAAAACGTCTATAGCTTCTAATTTTTCGCCGGTACCTACAAATTTTATAGGTTTATTTACAACAGAACGAATTGAAAGAGCAGCTCCACCACGAGTATCACCATCGAGTTTAGTTAAAACTACACCGCTAAAATCTAATCTATCGTTAAATTCTTTTGCTGTATTTACGGCATCTTGACCCGTCATAGAGTCTACTACAAACAAAATTTCGTGCGGATTGATAGCATCTTTTATGTTCGAAATTTCTGTCATCATTGTTTCGTCAATAGCTAATCGACCGGCAGTATCCACGATTACACAATCAAAATTGTGTTCGCGTGCATGTTTTATTGCAGATTTTGCAATATCAACAGGGTTTTTAGAATCGAGTTGTGCAAATACTGGCACCGAAATTTGTTCACCAAGAACTTGTAATTGATTTATTGCTGCGGGTCTGTATACGTCGCACGCTACAAGTAATGGTTTTTTGCCTTGTTTTGATGATAGCATGTAAGCCAATTTTCCCGACATGGTAGTTTTTCCCGAACCTTGTAATCCTGCCATAAGAATAATTGCAGGTGAACCTTTTGTATTTAGTTCTGTTTTGGTTCCGCCCATGAGTTCGGCTAATTCATCATGAACAATTTTTGTCATCATTTCTCCCGGTTTTACGGCAGAAAGAACATTTTGTCCAAGTGCTTTAACTTTTACATCTTCGGTAAATTGTTTTGCTATTTTATAGTTTACATCGGCATCGAGAAGTGCACGACGAACATCTTTAAGAGTTTCGGCTATATTTATTTCGGTAATTTTACCATAGCCTTTTAGTAATCTGAACGACTGTTCTAAACGTTCCGATAAATTTTCAAACATACAGGTATATTTTTATTTATTGTTGGCAAATATCGGTACAATATTCGAAAATACAAAGGTAGAATGTTAAAATAAGATGGTAACCTCCTATAAAACTAAAAAACTGTTTAAATTGCATTTATATACAATCTAAACAGTTTTTTGAAGCACTATAAGTTTAGTATAGAAATGTATCCAATTATTCTATACACATAGGAACTTGAACAGAACCTTTTGTTGATGTAATAGAAATAAAATACAATCCTGCAGCCATGTTGGTGCGAGGAATAGAGCATTGTGTTCCGCTCATTGTTCCTGTATACACTGTTTGTCCGTTATTCGAAAGTAAAGTAACTATTGCTTGTGAAAGGTCATAATTGCTAGTGATTTGAATGCTTTGTGGTAATATAGCATGTGCTATCGACAATGTTTCTGCATCTAAATCAGTAGTAGCTTCGGCAATATTACTCATTGCAAGTGTAAACGGTCCGCTTTGAATTTTTAATACTTCAGGAGTAATTTCTTCTTTCATAATTGTTCCTATACGATACAAATTGGTGCCCGGATTTTCAACTGTATATGAAGTTTGGTCGGTTGCAAATTCATCTACAGCTACCATATTTGTATGTGTAGTTCCTTCGAGTAATTGGTATCCTATAATATCAGCACCTTCGTATAATGTCCAACTTAATTGTAATTCATTGTTTTCATATTTTTTTTGCAAATGAATAGATTTATGTGCAATAGATTTTTGAGATTCTTCGCCACATACGTCGGTTGCGGTTATTGCATATTTATATGCTCTGGTATTGAACGATGCTGTGTTGTCAACATACACACTTAGTTGATTGTATGGTTGTTCTGCAAGTTTTGTATATTGATTGGTCAATCCTTCGCGGTAAATAGTATATTTTTCTATAGTTTGTGTAGCCGGGCGTTCCCATGCAAGCATAAGGTAAGTACCAAGTGTGTCAACAGTTACGATGCCTAATGTAGGAGCTTCTATAGGCTGTATGTTTGTAAAAGTATAAGCCCGCTAATTTTTTGTATCTTAGTTTTTGATAAAAATAATAAGAACTCA
>MWCJ01000080.1 GCA_002069975.1 Bacteroidetes bacterium ADurb.Bin217
TCAATTTGAATTTGCCCCTGAAAGTAAACAACTTCAATTATTTTATTGAGTAATCCTTATCCGAAACTCAGGTTAGTAACTGTTGTAAGCACTTCAGGTCAAATTATACAAGTACTAGCAATGCCCAGTGATATTCAAGATCTTGGTATTGGTTAGTCGGTTATGGTGTATACCAAAGCTTTTAATCCTTTGATTATGAAACTCCACCTGTAATTCTTACATCGAATGCCCATGAAAATATTCAAACACTACGTGTGCTTTTGCTTTTCCTATTGCTTGTGATAGTTGATCTTTGGATGCTTGTTTTACCGCCTCTACAGTTTTAAACGTGCTTAATAATGTTTGTGCCAATGTATCGCCTATTCCTGCTATATTTGTAAGTTCGGTTTGTATAAAAGCTTTCGACCGTTTGTTTCTATGATGTGTAATGCCAAATCTATGAGCTTCGTCGCGCATGTGTTGTATTACTTTTAGTGTTTCGCTGGTTTTGTCTAAATACAGCGGAACCGAATCGCCGGGGAAATATATTTCTTCTAAACGTTTAGCTATACCTATGAGTTGAATTTTTTGTAAAATGCCTAATTGAGTAAATATTTTTACCGCCGAACTTAATTGTCCTTTACCCCCGTCTACAATTACCAATTGTGGAAGTGGTTCATTTTCTGCCAACAATCGAGTATATCTGCGGGTAAGAACTTCTTCCATCGATGCAAAATCGTTAGGACCTTCTACTGTTTTAATGGTAAAATGTCGATAATCTTGTTTACTTGGTTTAGCATTTTTAAATACCACACAAGCTGCTACCGCAAAAGCACCTTGTATGTTTGAATTGTCAAAACATTCCATATGTGCAGGCAATTCTTTGAGTTGCAAATCCTTTTGTATTGTTTCTAATATTCTTGTTGTATGTCGTTCGGGGTCAACTCGTTTTAACTGTTTTAATTTTTCTAATTTATAATATTTAGCATTTCGTTCCGAAAGTTCGAGCAATTGCTTTTTATCGCCACGTTGAGGTATTGTATATTGAACATGTTCTAATGTAAAATCAGGTTCAAATGGTACTATAAGTTCGGTGGCATTACTTGGAATTTTCTGACGAATTTCAGTGATTGCTATTGCCAATAATTCCTGAGGTGATTCGTCGAGTTGTTTTTTTATTTCTACCGTATGTACTTGTATTACACCACCGTTTACAACCTTCAAGAAGTTAACATAAGCCATATCAATATCGTCTAATATGGAATACACATCAACATTAGTAATACTTGGACTTACAATGGTAGATTTGCTTTGGTATCGTTCAAGTAATTCTATATGTTCTTTAATTTGTTTAGCTTCTTCAAATTGTAGTTCAGTGGCACATTGTTTCATTCGGGTACGCAATACCTGCATAACTTCCGAAATATTACCGCGTAATATATTTTTTATATCATTTATAGTTTGGGCATACGATTCTTCAATTTGTAATCCTACACAAGGACCTTTACAATTTTTAATATGGTATTCTAAGCATACTTTGTATTTACCTTTTGCTATTTCAGCTGGTGCTAAGTTGAGCGAACAAGTTCTTAGTGTATAGAGTTGTTGAATCATATCGAGTAGCAATTTCGACATGCGAACATTGGCATACGGACCAAAATATGTTGAACCGTCTTTTATGACAGTTCGTGTATGAAAAATGCGAGGAAAGGCTTCGTTTTTAATAACTATCCAGGGGTAGGTTTTATCGTCTTTAAGTAAAATATTATAGCGAGGCTTATACTTTTTAATCAAATTATTTTCAAGCAATAATGCATCTTGTTCGCTTTGTACAACTATATGTTGAATTGTGCATATTTTACTTACTAAAACTCTGGTTTTACCATGTTCGTGTTCTTTGGAAAAATATGAATGTACCCGTTTTTTTAGATTTTTAGCTTTACCTACATACATAAGTGTTTCATGCTTGTCGTAGAACTGGTATACGCCGGGCTTGTCGGGCAATACTGCAACCATGTCTTTACATCGTTCGTATGGAGTTTGCACGTTCATACAGTATATTTTTATAGGTAATTTATGCGTTTCGAAAAAAAATCGAATTGTTTTATTGTCAAATATTTATTTTTTGTAACCCGTGTTTACATATTGTTTCTCCCGATGTTATTTTTTGTTCGTATAGTTCTTTTCCACTCTGGGGAATTATACTGCGAGCATGGTGCAAATGATATTGTATAGCTCGTTTTTTGAGTGAAATAAGCTGCAAATTATAGTGTTTTCGTAAACGCCAACCTATATGTAAATCTTCGCCATATCCGGTTTGCGTAAAATCTTCGTCGAACCCATTTATTCCAAGTACATATTCTTTAAGAACTCCCCAGTTGCACCCCCATATTTCTCGTCGTTTATGAGCTGCTTTGTATGGCAGTGGCACATACAATCCGGCAAAGGGATTACTAACTCCAAAACGAATTAAATTCGCTAAATTCAATAAATTTAAGTCTTGAGTTTTGAGTAATGTTTGAGTAATAGTTTCGTTTAACCATACCCGTCGACCATAGTAATAATTGTTAGGAGCAATAGCTTTATTGTATTCGGCTATAAATCGTTTGTGCAAAATACAATCGCCATCTATAAATACTAATTTTTCGCCACGTGATACACGTACGGCATCATTTAATATTTTGCATTTTCTAAATCCTATTTTTTCGTGGAATATATGCTGAATGTCAAACGAATATGTTTGTTTGCATGTTGCAATAAAATCGGCACATTCTTGCGAATTATCATCTTCGGCAACTATTACCTCAAAGTCTTGTGAGGTTTGTCGTGCAAGCGTTTTAAACACTAATTGCAATGCCGGCATATTTTTGTAATGCGAAACTATAAGTGAAATCATTGAACATATTGGTTAATTCCTTTACTGCAAATTGTTTTGTTGGCATGTAATGCAGCATCGAGCAAGGCTTGGTTTTCGGCAAGAGCTTGTTCCGATTGCTTATTTTCTTTGTGCCACAAGTGAAACGCAATACCGGCAAATTTTATATTTTTTCTTTGTACGCCACTATTGAGCATACGAACTACAAATTCACTGTCTTCGCGTCCCCATCCAACAAAATCTTCGTCGAAGCCGTTTACTGCAAGTACATGATGCTTCCAAAACGACATATTGCAACCGCGTACACCTCTGTAATCTTTTTTTCCGTAAACAGACGAAATCACATACGATATTGGTAGACAAGCATATGCATTGAGTCGGTTTTGTATTCCCTGCGACCACATATGTAAATGCCTAAGTGTACCGGCATACAATTGCATAGTAGTATTTTGCGAAACTAACACACGCGAACCTTGGATAAACGATTGCGATTGAGCCAACGCCATGTGGTCGCGAACAAAATTTCGATGCAATACCATGTCGCCATCAATCATAATTATATAATTCCCTGTAGCCATAGCTATAGCTTTGTTTCGAATTTTTGAGAGTTGAAAACCTTCGTCGGGTTGCCAACAATGATGAACGGGAATAGAAAAGCGAGGTTTATATAATTCTATTACTTTTTTAGTTTCGTCAGTAGAGCCATCGTCGGCTATTATTAGTTCGTGTGGAAAAATGTGCAATTGTAAAATACTTTCAAGAACCAATTGCAAAGCAGGCACACTGTTATATGTAGTGACTATAAGAGAAGAAATTATTGATTGCGTTGCAGTTCCCATAATTTTGCATATTTTAGAAATGTAGAAAAGGCAGCAATACTGCAAATAATTAAACCTTGTATACCATCGCGAAAGCCTTGGCGAAATATATAATCGCGAACAAATCCAAATAAAGCAGCAAAAATCATTTTTAACGGATTGGTTCGTTTGCCTCGTTCGAAATATTGTTGTGCCACAAGTGATGTGTATGTATTGGCACGAGCAATATGGTCGGCAATATTGCTATACGAATAATGCAACAAATCGCCTTGTAACATTCGTTCTTGTTGGGTTGAATTAAATTGTAATTGTTCGTGTACATATCCATGCCATGAACCAATATGTCTATTCCATATTCGTATTTTTGTATCGGGATACCAGCCGCAGTGTCGAATCCAACGATTTGCGTATCGAGCAAGTCTGTTCATTGAGTATATACCCGAAAATCCTTCGACTTTGGCCGCACGAATAGATTTGCACAATTGGGTCGACAATTCTTCGTCGGCATCTATAGAAAAAACATAATCGTATGTTGCGAGCGAATTAGCATAATTTTTTTGTTCACCAAATCCTTTCCATTCGCACGAATGCCAACGTACCGAGTATTTGGAACATATATATTGTGTAGCATCGGTAGAACCCGAATCTACTACTATAATCTCATCAGCTATAGGAAGTATCGATTTTAAACAGCGCTCTATATTTGCCTGTTCGTTGCGAGTAATAAGTACAACCGACAATTTATCCATATTAGTATTTTATATATTCTGCAAATGTATATGAATATGCATGTTTTTCATCGGCATCACAGTGAGTTTCCGAAACTTTTTTCCACTCATTGGGATTCCATTTTGGAAAAAATGTGTCGGCTTGCAATGTTGCATGTACATGTGTTATATACATAGTGTGAACCAACGGAAGAGCCAAAGCATATATTTGAGCACCGCCGCATATAAATAATTCATCTTTGTTTGCACACATATCTATGGCATGTTGAAGTGAATGTGCAATTTTGCAATTTTCAGGAGCATTGTAATGAGGATTCTTTGTGAGAATTATAGTAGTCCTATTTGGTAATGGTTTTCCGCCTCCAATAGATTCAAACGTATTTCGTCCCATTATTATGGTATGCCCGGTAGTTTTTGTTTTAAAAAATCTAAGATCGGCAGGCAAATGCCACAACAACGCATTGTCTTTGCCTATACCATAATTTCTGTCAATAGCTGCAAGTATCGATAATTTCATACAAACGAATTATAATTACGTATCAAAAATAATCAATTTTTTGATGAATTCAGAATTTGCCTGTTTAAACGCATATTTTATTGTACATTTGAAAATTACATCGAATTCAAGTTATTTTAATTTCTATTTAAAGGATTTTTCCTATATGTAAGCAAAGCATCAAATATAATAGTCAGAAAATTTAAACCATGGAACAAATATATATTGTAGAAAAAAAGTTCGAAAAATATGATTTCAAACATATTCCACTTACAAAAGCAGAATATGAAGATTGCAGTTTCCTTAATTGTGATTTTTCTGATGTAGATATGTCTGGTTGTAAATTCTCTGATTGTGAATTTTTTGGATGTAATTTAAGTATGGCGATACTGGTAAAAACTGCGTTTAGAGATATACGATTTCGTGATTGTAAAATGTTAGGATTGCGGTTTGACACTTGTAATGAATTTGGACTTTCATTTAGTTTCAAAAATTGCATTTTAAATCATTCTACGTTTTATAAAACAAAAATAAAAAAAACAACCTTTAAGAATACGCAATTGCAAGATGTAGATTTTACAGAATGTGATCTAACAAATTCCCAATTTGATAATTGTGATTTTGCACGTGCAACGTTTGACAATACAATTATAGAAAAAGCAGATTTTCGCACCTCATATAATTATACTATTGACCCCGAAATGAATTCAATTAAAAAAGCTAAATTTTCAATTCATGGAATAGCCGGACTGCTAGAAAAGTATGATTTAAATATAGATAGGACTTTGTAAGTGTCGATTTATTTTGAAATTGTATTGTAGAGATCAGACTCTTTGAGTCCCTATCCTTTTTGTATGTATAGCAATATATCAACACTAATATTTTCAAATTACCATTTTATTTTTTGATTGGTCGCAATTATAACAGTTAAGGTAAACGCATCTAAAATTTGATTCCATTTTTTTCAAAAAGACTTAAATGTAATAGGACTTTGGGGTTACCCATAGCCATTCAACTAAGTAATCGTTAAAAATAATGAAGTTAATGCGTAGTTTTAGCAGCTTGCCCAACACTGTGTTTAATAGTTTATCACAGGACTTTCATGGGCATTTTGCTAAAACAGCATTGACGAATATATTTTTAGATTACGTGTTGCATGGCGGCACTTTTTGTTTCTTTTTTTGCTGTAGAAAAAAGAAAAAAATGAATGTTGTGAGATATAATCAAGGTAGTTTTATATACTTGTATAATTGCGACCAATCAATTTATTTTTTATTAAAAAAGTCAAAAAATATTTGCTTTCAATAATTTTGCAATATATATTTGTCCTACTAAAACGATAGGATTAATAGTATAAATATATAAAACAATGAAAATTACAGTAAACGGCGAAGCCAAACAATATGAACAAGCAGTGGTAACAGTTGCCGATTTGCTTGTATTAGAACAAGTTGCAAGTCCCGAAATGGTATCGGTACAACAAAATGGTGATTTTGTAGCAACAGAACAGTTTGAAACTACATTGATACATGATGGTGATGAAATAGATTTTCTTTTCTTTATGGGAGGAGGTAGTATACCAGACTTTTCAAACATTTAGACATTTAGACAATCAGACATTAAGACGTATATACATGGACTTAACAGAACAACAAATAGAACGATATAGCCGTCACATTCTCTTGCAGCAAGTGGGATACGAAGGGCAACTTAAAATAGCACAAGGCAAAGTACTGATAATTGGTGCCGGCGGCTTGGGTGCTCCCGCAGCATTGTATTTGGCGGCAGCAGGTGTTGGAACTATTGGAATCATAGATGCCGATGTTGTTGACATTACCAATTTGCAACGTCAAGTTATTCATCATACTCCCGATATAGGAGTGCCAAAAGTAACATCGGCTGCCAATAAAATTGCAGAAATCAATCCCGATGTTCGCGTTATTCAATATCACAGTTGGTTTAACCCCGACAATGCGTTGCAAATAATTTCCGATTACGATTTTATTATTGATGGCACCGACAATTTTCCGACAAAATTTTTAATAAACGATGCCTGTGTAATGGTCGGTAAAGCATTTTCGCACGGAGGCATACTCCGATTCGAAGGACAAACATTTACGCATATTCCGGGCACTGCATGTTATAGATGTATATTCCCAAAAGTACCGCCAAAAAATTTGGTACCTACCTGCTCGCAAGCCGGAGTGCTGGGTTCTATCGCCGGTATGCTGGGAACTATTCAAGCTACCGAAGCACTCAAGTATATACTTGGAATTGGAGATTTACTTACAAATAAATTGCTTGTATTCAATGCGTTGAATATGCAATTCAGAACAGTTCCGGTAAAGAAAAACGACAACTGTCCGGTTTGTGGCACCAATCCAAGTATTACAGAATTAGTAATGGAAGAACAAGCGGTGTGTGAATTAAAAACAAAATAATACCTACTACTATGGCAACAAAAAAATTATCAATTATATGTTTCAGTGGCGATTTCGACAAACTCGTTGCTGCGTTTACCCTTGCAAGTGGCTCGGCTGCATGTAATTACGAAGTTAATATATTTTTTACCTTTTGGGGATTGAATGCAGTAAAGCACAAAGAAGGTAGAACGATAGTAGGTAAGGGATTTCTTGCACGGTTTTTCAACTTCTTGCAAGGAGGCTTACGCAATGTGCCTATGAGCAGGCTGAACTTTTTAGGTGCAAGTCCCAAACTGATGACCGGAATGATGCGCAAACGAAATGTTGCAACGCTTAAGGAACTCATAGAAGCAAGTGAAGCTTTGGGTGTGAACTTTTATGCCTGCGAAATGAGTATGCACATTTTAGGTATCGAACTCAAAGACTTTCGCCCAAGTGTAAAAGAAGTTCTGGGAGTTTCGCGATTTTTAGAATATTCCGAAGGCGGCGAAAAATTATTTATATAGTTATGAGTTTTGAGTTCTTAGTTTTGAGTTAACAAAAAAACTCAAAACTTATAAACCCATATACCCTTAAACCTTTACACCCATGATACACACAATAGACATAACAAAAGAACATTGCCCAATGACATTTGTGAAAACAAAAATAAAGTTGGCACAAATAGCACAAGGCGATTTATTAGAAGTTACCCTAAAAGCAGGCGAACCTCTTGAAAATGTTCCTCGCAGTGCAGCAGAACAGGGTTTTATCGTACTCGAAACCAAACAATTACACGATGATGTTTACCAAGTAACAATACAAAAATGATACAGATACATGAACATATAGCACAGGCAATTGTAGATTTTGCTCGCAGCAAATTGCCCATAGAAGCATGCGGATATTTGGCGGGAACCGATGGTGTGATAAGCCATTGGTATGGCCTTACAAATATTGACAATAGTCCCGAACATTTTTCGTTCGATCCCAAAGAACAATTTGCGACGGTAAAAGATGCTCGCAGCAAAGGTTTGCAACTATTGGCTAACTTTCATAGCCACCCCGAAACGCCTGCTCGTCCTTCGCAAGAAGACATTCGACTGGCATTTGACCCGAACATATTGTATTTTATTATATCGTTCGCCGAAGAAACGCCTGATATTAAAGCATTTAAAATAATAAACGGAGAAGTTGAAAAAATTGAAATTATAGTTGAAGATACTACCTATGCTAATTCTACCACAACAATTACAAAATGATATTGAGCAATACGCTCAAAAAGTTCAAGATTTTACAAACGGCATTATTTCCGAAACAGAATTTAAAGTATTTCGTGTGCCAATGGGCGTTTACGAACAACGTAAAAATGGTACATATATGGTACGTGTACGGTGCGTTGCAGGATATATAACTCCAAAACTATTGCAGGTAGTTTGTGATATAGCAGAAAAATATGGTTCAAAACTATTGCATATTACCACTCGTCAAGAATTTCAAATTCAAAACATTAGTTTAGAAAATTCGGTGCATATTATTTCGGAATTGTATCAATATGGATTGACCACACGCGGTGGTGGTGGTAATACAGTTCGCAACATTATGGCTTCGGTTGACTCAGGAATTGCAAAAGATGAAATTTTTGATGTATTTCCATATGCAGTAAATTTAACTAATTTTTTAATTTCTCAACCAAGTTCTTGGGCATTGCCACGCAAGTATAAAATTTCATTTTCAAATTCTTCTAAAGATACCGGATATGCTATTTTTAATGATTTAGGGTTTATTGCAAAACAACAAGATTCTACACAAGGTTTTGCCGTATATGTTGGTGGTTCGTTGAGTTCACAACCTATGATAGGTGAATTATTATTCAATTTTATACCAAGTTCGGATATTTATACAGTAGCAGAGGCGGTAAAACAAGTGTTCAATAAATATGGCAATAGGCGTAATAAACACAAAGCACGATTACGTTTTATATTCTACAAATATGGTACAGAGCAGGTTTTGAATTGGATTAGAACAGCATATAATGAATTAAAGACCATAGAAACTTCATATTTGTTTGAGCCAATTACTTTGTCAAAACAAACTGATTTTGATAAAAACATATACACAGATAATTCCGATTCAAATTTTATTTTGTGGAAAAAAAGATATGTAACCCAACAAAAACAAAAAGGATATGTGTCGTTTGAAATACCATGCAAATATGGGAATTTTAGTCCATCAACTCTACGTGATCTTGCAAAATATTTTGAACCTTATGGCGATGATATTATACGATTTTCGATGCGGCAAACAATTTTTGTGAGAAATATTCCCGAAATTCATATATATGAAATCATTAGTAACCGAGAAAAAATAAAAATAACAGATTAGGTCGATAGTCACTAACCTAATCTGTATTTTAGCT
>MWCJ01000081.1 GCA_002069975.1 Bacteroidetes bacterium ADurb.Bin217
AAAACCTTCATTGAATATCGAAATTATTGATAATGAAAGATTAATAGCTGCTGCTTAGGTCGAATTGACGTTAAATTAAACGTACTCATAGTATGAGCGGGTATGTTGAGTACTCTGTAAAATGAAAAATTATCGGAATATCGGAATAAATCCATTTCTTCGGCTTGGGCATCCTTTAATAAAAATTCTTCTTTCAACAATGAATTTGCAGTTATAGCCAAATTTGATTTATCGAAACCAGTAACAAAAACCTTATTGGGAGCACTTGTCATTGTAGTTCCTATCATGTCAAAATTTATTACATATTTCAGAGGGATTTGTTGAGCTTTTATTTTTTTTGCCAAGGCATTTGAACCGTCCAATCCTGTTTCTTCTGAAGTAAAGAGAGCTATAATTATTTTTTTTGAAAATTGTTGTTTGCTCAAAGCTTCTGCAATTTTAAGCACCGCAGCAACACCCGATGCATTATCGTTGGCACCGTTGTAAATTGTATCTGTACCATATGACTTTACTCCCAAATGATCTAAATGAGCACCTATAAGAATATATTCATTTGTAGATTGTGGCGACTCCAATACGCCTACTATATTGTATCCGTAATAGGCACTTACACTATCAACGAATGAATTACCAAACAAAGGTTTTGCACCTATGGTAAGCAATTGTTGTTCTACATAGCGAGCTGCTTTGTCGTATCCTACGGTTGATGGTTTTCGTCCTTGTAACGAATCGTGGGCAATAGCTTGAATAATTTCGAATGCCGAAGGAATGGTTGGTTTTGTACTATTGCTTTGAGCATTTGCAAAATGTGATGAAAAACAAGTAATTACAGTAATTACGAGTGCTGATAGTTGTAAAGATTTTTTTGTCATTTTTTTGTGATTTGAGTTATGTATTATATCGTTTTGCGAGTATAAAAGTATAGAGTTTTTTGAAGACAGCAAAATGTGCTGCAATGTACAAAAAAGGAAGCAATTATAGGTTCTCTATAAGGTCTACTTAAAAAAAATGGAGTAGTGAGAAAATTTTCAATGGGCATGGAGTGGCTATGTTATAGCAATTTCAATTCCTGATTTCTGAATTTCATACGCAAATGGGTTTGTAGAAATAAATTCACTTTCACTGATAGGATGCGGTTCTATTCTTAAATCAATTTTTCTTCGTAATCTCATTAAAAGCAATTGAATTGTATAAAAATCTGACATGTTTTCAAGAACAATTGCAACATCAATATCACTTTCTTCATGCTCCTTACCTTTTGCATATGAACCAAAAAGATATGATTTCTTTACTCCTAAATTTTTAGGAATTAAACTCACGTATTTTTCGGCTATTTTTATAATTGCTTCATTAACCATAATCGAATATTTTCAATTCTTGAAATTCTTTCAAACGTATATTCTTTTGTGCATTTTTTTTGAAAATCTTGTTTGTAATTATCATAACGAGCATTCAAATTAAAAGTAGATATTTCATCTAACCAATCTTCTTGCTCTTCAGTTAAAACTAACCCAATTTTATTTGTAAGTCTTAGTAAATCATGTGTATATAATGCATGTTTTTGTATTTTTTTTACATATAATGCTTTTAATAATTTCTCTATAACCAAATGTCCAATAAACAAAGCCCAACTATAATCTTTTGAATGCAAAAGATGTTGCATTGTTTCAAAATTCTGGTCAGATGAATCTTTCCAATAATTTACAATGGTATCAATATTTTCAATTTTTTCTTCCATATAAAGTCAAAGATACAATAATTTTATTTCAACACAAGTTTTTATAGCATAAGCTATCAAAGCCACATCAATTGACAAACAAAAAAAAAGGAGCAACCAATGGTGCACCTTTTTCTCTTTCATAAACAATTTGATTTTATTATATAATGAAATGTAAACAGTTTCTCAATTATTCCTTAGCTTTTTCTTTAGCTTTTTGATTTTTTTGTTTGTACAATTCCAATTCTTGTTCTGCACGATTAATTTTTTTCTCTCGTTCGTTATACTGCTCAACAGTAAGTGTTTTTTTATCTTTTGCTAACTTTTCTTTTGCGGTTTTAATTTTTTTCTCAGCTTCTACAATTGTTGAGTCAGCTTGCGTTGTTTTTTTCGATAATGCATCTGTTTTTTGTTGTTTTTGAGCTTTTGCTTCTGCAGCTCGTTGTTGCCCAAATTCTTTACCTTCAACGGTTTTTTGAGTTCCGTAGGCATTTCCTTTGTGTGCAGCAGTATCTATAGGTTTTTTATTTTCTTTTTCAGCTTTTTGTTCTTTTTCTTTCGAAATTTTTTCTACAGTATCTTTGCTGCTTTGTGCTTGTTTTTCAACTTTTTGTACTTGTTTTTCAGCTTTTTTCTCTTGTTTTTCTACTTCTTTCGTTGCTGCTTTTTCTGTTTTTTGTACTTCAGTTGCTATAGCTTTTTCAGCTTTTTGCTGT
Organism: Bacteroidetes bacterium ADurb.Bin217; assembly: GCA_002069975.1. Taxonomy (GTDB): domain Bacteria; phylum Bacteroidota; class Bacteroidia; order Bacteroidales; family UBA1715; genus MWCJ01. Next base: position 2,434 of record MWCJ01000081.1, read on the forward strand.
TGACCTTTTGCGTTTGGATTTTGTGCATGCACACTCAATTGTATAAGCAGGCATACTATGGTGCTTATGGTTACAAATATTTTCATAGTAATAAATTTTAAAAAATTAATCTAAATCTTCTAATGCTTGGTTTAATTGTACTTCTGCAGAATCTAATTCTTGTTCTACAGAATCTAATTCTTGAATATCATTTTCAATTGTTTGGACTATAGAATCTTGATTATTCGATTCTTGTTCGGTTGGTTTTGTTTGTGTGTTACATGCAAGCAACCCAAATGCTGCGAAAACACTTACGAATAACATTTTTTTCATAGTATTTAATATGTATTGGTTTAACAGAATACAAATGTAAAAAAATAAAAGTAAACTAATAAATTTTCGATAGTAATATTTATACCAAAAATTCTAACTCATATACAATGCATTATAAAACCGCTATTAACCGTCAATTGATTATTACTATTTTACGGTGGTATGAACCTAAAAATTAGGTCGAAGGCACGTGTTTTATAAAGATTTCAATCGTTTTTCCAACAATTCAATTTTTTCCAACGCATCAGCTTTTTTCTTACGTTCTCCATCAACTACAGATGCAGGAGCACTCGAAACAAATTTTTCGTTCATCAATTTTTTGTCAACCGAAGCCAAAAATCCTTGTATATAGGTGAGTTCTTCTTGAATTTTTTGTTTTTCTTCTTCAACATTTATAGATTGTGCAAGCGGAATAAAATATTCTATGGCATCAACTCTAAATGAAGCTGCATTAGCAATATCTTCGTTTGTAATATGAATAGCCGAAATATTTCCAAGTTTTGCAAGAATTACAAATTCAAAATCTTGTGGTGAATCAATTCCTTTTATATACAATTCTATAGTTTCTTTAAAAGGTACTTGTTTGTCTTTGCGTATACCTCGAATGCCAGCTACAACTTCTTTGATGCGTTCGTAGCGAACTAGTAAATCGCTATTACAAGAAGAATAACTTGGAATTTGAGAAATCATTATACTTTCACCATTGTTTCGAGGTTTCAAATAATTCCACACTTCTTCGGTTATAAATGGCATAAAAGGATGTAGTAACTGCAATACCGATTCAAACAATTCTAACGTAGCATTATACGTAGCACCGTCAATTGGTTTACCATATTCAGGTTTTACAATTTCTAAAAACCAAGCCGAAAGTTCGTCCCAAAACAGCTTGTATACAGTCATCATAGCTTCTGAAATGCGGTATTGAGCAAATTGTTCGTCGAGGAGCATGCTTGCTTCTTTAATTTTTTCGCTCAATGCTTCAATAGCAGCTTTGGTGTATGCGGGTTGTTCAATAGAATTGTCTACATTCCAGCCTTGTACCAATCGGAACGCATTCCATATTTTACTCGAAAAATTTCGTCCTTGTTCAGGAAGTGCATCATCGTACAGCAAATCGCCACCTGCAGGCGAGCACAAAAGCATTCCTACACGAACACCATCGGCACCATATTTTTGGATTAATTCAAGAGGTTCGGGTGAATTTCCAAGCGATTTACTCATTTTGCGTCGTAATTTATCGCGTACCATACCGGTAAAGTATACATGTTTGAATGGATATGTTTTACGGTATTCGTAGCCTGTCATAATCATACGAGCTACCCAAAAGAATATAATGTCGTGTCCTGTTACAAGAACATTGGTTGGGTAGTAATAGTTTATTTCTTCATTATTTGGATTGGTAATACCACCAAATACCGAAATTGGCCATAACCACGACGATGCCCATGTATCAAGCACGTCTTCGTCTTGGCGTAAATCAGCTATGGTAAGTGCTGCGTTTCCTGATTTTTGTTGTGCAAGCAGCAATGCTTCTTCAACCGTTGCTGCACATACATGCGAGCCATCGGGTAAATAAAACACCGGTATTTGATGTCCCCACCATAACTGACGGCTAATACACCAGTCTTTTATATTTTCCATCCAGTGGCGATATACATTTTTGAATTTTTTCGGAAAAAATTCAATTTCGTCGTTCATTACATTTTCCAATGCAGGAGCAGTTATTTCTTTCATTTTAAGAAACCACTGAGCCGATAGTTTTGGTTCTATCACTACATGTGTTCGTTCCGAATAGCCTACTTTATTGGTATAATCTTCAATTTTTACAATATTTCCTGCTGTTTGCATATCGGCAACAATTTCGGTACGCACCGCAAATCTATCTTTGCCAACATACAATTTTGCTTTTTCGTTGAGTGTACCGTTGTCGTTAAAAATATCTATAACTTCCAAATTGTGCTCCATGCCAATTTTGTAATCATTTTCGTCGTGAGCAGGAGTAATTTTTAAACAACCGGTACCAAATTCCATGTCCACATATTCGTCTTGAATAATAGGGACTACACGGTTTATAAGCGGTACTATTACCGATTTGCCTTTGAGATGATGAAACCGAGGGTCTTGCGGGTTTACACACACCGCAGTATCACCCAAAATAGTTTCGGGACGAGTAGTTGCTATGGTTACCCATTCATCTTGCGATCCGTCTACTTTGTAGCGGATATAATATAATTTTGATTGTTCTTCTTTGTAAATAACTTCCTCGTCGCTAACTGCTGTTTTTGCTGCAGGGTCCCAATTTACCATTCGTACACCACGGTAAACCAAGCCTTTGTTGTATAAATCTACAAATACCTGAATCACACTTTTACTGCGTTCGTCGTCCATAGTAAAACAGGTACGATCCCAATCGCACGATGCACCAAGTTTTTGTAATTGGTTAAGGATAATTCCTCCATGTTTTTCGGTCCATTCCCACGCATGTTTGAGAAACTCCTCACGGGTTAAACTGTGTTTGTCAATTCCCTGTTCTTTAAGTTTGTTTACTACCTTAGCTTCGGTAGCAATAGACGCATGGTCGGTTCCCGGCACCCAGCATGCATTCATACCTTTCATGCGAGCACGACGGGTTAACACATCTTGAATAGTGTTGTTGAGCATGTGTCCCATATGAAGCACACCGGTAACATTAGGAGGAGGGATAACAATCGTAAACGGTTCTCTATCATCGGGTTTTGAGTTAAAAAACTTATGTTCTAACCAATACGAATACCACTTGTGTTCTACATCTCCGGGGGTATATTTTGCAGGAATTTCCATACGAATAGTAATACAATAATTATGTAAATTAAAATTTTTGCGAAAATAGTAAACTTGTGTGTATTACGCTAATAAAAATGGTGAATTGTTAATTGTTAATGAGTAATTGTTAATGATTAGTTCCAATTTGAAACTCATTCTTGTATTCAAAAATATTTCCGTTTAAACCAAAATGCTACATGTACTAGTCCCAGCATTACAGGAACTTCGACCAATGGTCCCACAACTGCGGCAAATGCTTCGCCCGAATGGATGCCAAAAATTGCTATTGCTACTGCTATTGCAAGTTCAAAATTATTGCTTGCTGCGGTAAACGAAAGGGTAATGGATTGCTCGTAATTGGCACCTATTTGTTTGCTCATAAAAAAAGATATGATAAACATTATAATAAAATAAATGAGCAACGGAATAGCTATAAGTAATACATCAAAAGGGATTTGTATAATAATTTCGCCTTTGAGTGAAAACATAACGATGATTGTAAACAACAATGCAATAAGTGTAAGTGGGCTTATTTTTGGAATAAACGTATGATGATACCATTCTTTACTCTTGATTCGAATAAGAATAAATCTTGTAAGAAAACCTGCACTAAAGGGTATTCCTAAGTATATTGCTACACTGTGAGCAATTACTCCTATTGTAATTTGTTCAACAGCATTGTTGGTTGGAATATTAAACCAAGCCGGAGCTACTGCTATAAAAAAATATGCAAAAAATGAGAAAAAAAGAACTTGAAAAATACTGTTAAATGCCACCAGTCCGGCAGCATATTGTGTATCGCCTTTGGCAAGGTCGTTCCATACTATAACCATGGCAATACAGCGAGCAAGACCAATCATTATAATACCATACACATACGGTAAATTAGCATTATTTTCGCCGGGAAAAAGTTTAAAAAAAGCTACTGCCAAAGCAAACATAAGTACAGGACCTATAATCCAGTTTTGAACCAACGATATAGCAAGAATTTTATAATTTTTAAAAACTTCGCCAAGTTCTTCATATTTTACCTTTGCCAATGGAGGATACATCATAACTATAAGTCCTATTGCTATAGGAATATTAGTAGTGCCGTACGACATGCTGTTCCAAAATTCGGCAATTTGTGGTTGTATCCAACCCATGAATACTCCAAGGCTCATAGCTAAAAATATCCAAAGGGTAAGATATTGATCGAGAAAAGACAGTTTTTTCATTGATTATTTTTTTAGTAATACTTGATATTCTGTAAATAAAAATTAAGGCGTAGTATCGTTGTGTTTTTGTAATAAATTTTCGGTTATACGTGCTGCATCTTCAACAAATATGGGGCAATGCGATTCGAATTTGGTACTTGCAGTTTCCCAGTTTTCTGCATCGCATTTTTCTAGTGACAGTAGTTCTTTACATATAATTGAACCATGTTTTGCTGTAAATTGTTTATGTAATTCTTGTATTAAAGCATACGTTTTTTCTTTAGCGTCAGCATCAGATATTTTCGATTTTCCATGAAACAATCCAATTGCCATCATAGAGCCTGTAATTGCACCACACATTTCGCCTCGAAACATCATTCCTGTTCCAAAAGCTGTTGGCAATTGCAAGGCATGTTCGTGACTCATTCCGGCTTTAATTGCAAAAGGGTACAAACAAGATTGTGCACAATTATAACCTTCGGAAAACTTAGTTTTTGCTACTGTATATGAATGTACCATAGTAATTATTTTATACATTTGGTTTTATAGCTGATATCGTAATGCTGTATATCCCGATTTCACCTTGTTCAAATAAAACTTTTTCACCGGAATCTAAGTACTGATTCAAAATTTCTTTTGGAATTGTTATATGTTTTTGAGTATGAATAGTTATATCTGTAAATCCTTGTTGTTGTATAATATGTAAATAATCAGTTCTATCTATAGCTCCCGATACACATCCCGCATACATTTCGGCATCTTTTCGAATATTTTCCGGTAATGTTCCCTGTGTTACAACATCTGAAATGCAAAAATGACCTGTTGGTTTAAGTACACGTAGTATCTCGGAAAATGCTTTGTTTTTATCGGGTACAAGATTTAAAACGCAATTAGAAACTACAACATCAAATGAATTGTTTGGTAATGGCATGTCTTCTATATCGCCGTGTACAAATTGCACATTGGTATATCTTAGTTTTGTATTATTTTTTCGTGCTTTTTCGAGCATAGTTTCGGTAAAGTCCAATCCTGTAACCGAACCGGATTCGCCAACAATTGCACGTGCAACAAAACAATCATTCCCGGCACCACAGCCTAAATCAAGTACCGAATCTCCTTGTTTAATACCTGCAAATTGTGTTGGTATACCGCAACCTAACCCCAAATCAGCATCGGGATTGTATCCGTGTATAGAATTATAATTTTCGCTAAAAACAGCATAGTCTACAGTAGAGCAACAACCACTTACACCACAGCAGCTCGTTTCGTTTTGTTGTTTCGATTGATTAGCTATAAGAGAATATTTTTCTTGTACAACTACTTTTAATTCGTTTGCATTCATAGATTTTTTTTTAGAATAAATTATAATAGCGGTTGAATTTCGTTTATATATAATGAATAAAATCCCTCTTTAATTTCGTTTCGTACACGGCGGAATTCACTGCGTATAAATTCATCGGAACCTGAAGCATGCGATGGGTCGTCGAATCCAATGTGAAGTCTATGTTTTACTTTTCCAATAAAGGCAGGACAGGCTTCGTTGGCGCCGCCGCATACAGTAATTACATAATCCCATTCTTCGTCTAAGTATTTTTCAACTTGGTCGCTTGTATGATGACTAATGTCTATGCCAATTTCATTCATAGCAGCTACGGCACCTTCATTTAGTTTTCCTGCGGCTTGTGTACCTGCCGACCTAACGGTTAATCTACTGTCGAACGATTGCATAAATCCATGAGCCATTTGGCTTCTACAACTATTTCCTGTACATAATATTAATATTTTCATTGGTATATTGTTTATAGTTAGTAAATTAACATTTGCATGAAATTGCATTTGTTTGAATAGGTTCAAAAAAAGTATCTAATAATTGCTTATATTCGCTAATAGTGTCGTAACACAAGCAATAATTAATTGTAAGTCCATCTATTTCGCCATGAATAAATCCAGATTCTTTTAATTCTTTAAGATGCTGCGACACGGTAGTTCTGCTCAAAGGTATATATTCCGAAATATCGCCCGAAATACACGTTTTACATTCAGCTAAATACTGGAGTATTGCTAATCGAGCAGGGTGCGAAAAAATTTTGCCTATCGCAGAAAGTTTTTGTAAATCATCGGAGAAAAGTTCTTTTTTTATCATACTATATTATTTAATCGTATGACGTAAACATACGACATAAATTTTATAAATTCAAATAATTATGATTTTTTTTTTTCTATGTATCAGATAACGGTACTGATGTTATAGTTTTGCTCCACCAAAATGTGCTTTTCATACCGTAGGTAGGGCAAGTTGAGTTGGTTTTCTCTGCGGCGGATATCATGTTTATAGTTTAAACAATACTTACAAATTGTTTTTTGAGTTTAATTACGTTGTAATTTGGTTTGGCTTCGCCGAGCTCCACTACGTTCCGGTTCATTTTGTATCTTTGATCCCGATAAAGAATTTCTTAAAATTTTGGAGTTAACGTTTTTTTTTTGAGATATAATAGAAATTCTAAATCGGGATGATTTGGTTTGGCTTCGCCGAGCTCTACTACGTTCCGGTTCATTTTGTATCTTTGACATAGTATAAACAACTTTTGTTTTATATTTGTGTATTGATTAATTGTTGTGATTTGGTTTCATTTTGTATCTTTGACATAGTATAAACAACTATCTTCATTTTTAGGATAACCTAAAGTCAGTTGTGATTTGGTTTCATTTTGTATCTTTGACATAGTATAAACAACCTTATCGATAGTGGAAATTATTTAGACATTGTTGTGATTTGGTTTCATTTTGTATCTTTGACATAGTATAAACAACTAACTCTTAAATTTTATGATAATAAGTGGGTTGTGATTTGGTTTCATTTTGTATCTTTGACATAGTATAAACAAC
>MWCJ01000082.1 GCA_002069975.1 Bacteroidetes bacterium ADurb.Bin217
AAAAAGAAAATTATTATTTGCATTTATTAGCATAGTAAAATTTGTTGGTATGTTACAATCGTATGATGTTATTGTAGTTGGAGCCGGACATGCTGGTTCCGAAGCTGCTGCTGCTGCTGCTCGTTTAGGTTCTAAAACATTGCTTATTACAATGGATTTAACCAAAATTGCTGCAATGTCATGTAATCCTGCTGTAGGAGGAATAGCTAAAGGGCAGATAGTAAGAGAGATAGATGCCTTAGGTGGTTCTATGGCAAAGATTATCGACATGTCATCTATACAATTTCGAATGCTTAATAAGTCCAAAGGTCCTGCCATGTGGAGTCCGCGATCGCAATCAGACAAACATATTTTTTCTCAAAATTGGAGGTTAGAATTAGAATCTATTCCAAATTTAGATATGTGGCAAGATTCAGTTACACAGTTAATTATAAATAAACAAAATGTTGTTTGTGGCGTTGTAACTACCTTAGGAATTTCTATTACTGCCCGGTCTGTTATTCTTACTAATGGTACTTTTTTAAATGGATTAATGCATATAGGGCGTTCGCAAATTCAAGGCGGTAGAATTGGAGAGCCTGCATCCTATCATTTGTCCGATCAATTAAAAGATTTTGGTTTTACTGTGGACAGAATGAAAACAGGAACACCTGTACGTATTGATGGTCGTACTATTGATTTTTCAAAATTATCAGAGCAACCCGGTGATGCTGAAATTCGCAGTTTTTCATTTTTACCTAATATGATATCTCCGCTAAAACAATTGAGCTGTTGGATAACATATACGAATGAAAATGTACACGAAATTTTGCAAACAGGTTTTGATGACTCGCCCATGTATAATGGAACTATTCAAAGTATAGGTCCGAGATATTGTCCAAGTATTGAAACAAAATTAGTAACATTTTCCGATAAAGATAAGCATCAGTTGTTTTTAGAACCAGAAGGTTTGTATACAAACGAGTTTTATTTAAACGGATTTTCTTCTTCATTACCGGCGGATGTTCAATATAAAGCACTTAAATTAATTCCCGGTTTAGAGAACTGTAAAATTTATCGTCCAGGATATGCGATAGAATATGATTATTTTGATCCCACACAATTACAGGCTAGTTTAGAAACGAAACATATAAAAAACCTATTTTTTGCCGGTCAAATCAATGGCACTACAGGCTACGAAGAGGCTGCCGCTCAGGGACTTATTGCAGGGATAAATGCACATGCTTGTATTACCAATAAAGACCCCTTAATTCTTAAACGTGATCAAGCGTATATAGGTGTTTTGATAGATGATCTTATTACAAAGGGTGTAAATGAACCTTATAGAATGTTTACATCACGAGCTGAATTTAGGATATTATTACGTCAAGATAATGCTGATGTACGATTAACACCAATTGGTATCTCACTTGGTTTAGTTGATGAATACAGAAGATTGGTTTTTGATAATAAATATTCGAAAGTAGATGATATAAAAAAGTATGTTTCATCTACTACTATAAATATGGCTACAGCAAATCCAATATTAGAAAAACTTGGAAGTACACCGATTAAACAATCAATGAAGTTGAGCGCTCTTATATCAAGGCCAAATGTGTATGCCACAAATTTTGAGCTTCCTGAATTTTTATTTGAAGATACTGAAATAGATGCTGCAACATTATTAGAAGTTGTAGATATTGATATAAAGTATTCGGGATATATTGATAAAGAAAAGCAAATAGCGGAAAAAATCAACAGATTAGAATATATTAAAATTAAAAATAAGATTCCTTATATGGAATTAGCGAGTCTATCTACCGAGGCGCGTCAAAAATTGGCAGAGATAAATCCCGAGACTATAGGTCAGGCATCGAGAATTAGTGGTGTTTCGCCTGCTGATATTAGCGTACTTTTAGTGTATCTTGGTAGATAATGTTTCACGTGGAACATTTTTGTTGCTTATAAATATGTTTCACGTGGAACAAATGGATGTTAAATAATCAGTGTAATGGTTGTAGTAGATAAAGAGATTTTTTTTGAATTGCCAAATAAAACGAAAGTTGTATTGTCGAAATCCAATTCGTTGGTTTCCTATATATGTTTATTTGTAAATGTAGGCACTCGCGATGAGCCATTGGGTTGTTCTGGTGTAATGCATGTAATTGAGCATTTGCTTTTCAAAGGAACTAAAACTCGCTCGTATTTTGAGTTGATGGCTTTGATAGAGTCTGTAGGGGGTGATATGAATGCATATACCTCTAAAGAAGAAACGTGTATTTATATTTCGATACAAAATCAATATTTAGAACGAGCTATTGATGTGTTGCATGATATTTTTTACAACTCAGATTTTTCAGAACAAGAGTTTAATAAAGAGCGTGAGGTTATAATTGATGAAATAAATTCTTATAAAGATACGCCAAGCGAATTAATATTTGACGAGTTTGAAGAGTTGTTTTTTAACAACCATGAATTGGCGGCAAATATTTTGGGAACTGAAGAATCGTTACAGCAAATGAACGTGGGCGATGTGCGTGATGTGTATTCTAAAAGATATGTTTCCGAACGATTAATAATATCGTATGTGGGAGGTGTAGATTTAGATTTGGTGTTATCGTATATTATGAATTATTTTACAGCTTTACGCAAAAATGATGAGTGTGTTCCGTTAAGAATTAATTTTACAGGCAACCCATTATTTGCTAAAACATTTAAACGTGAAACATATCAAACACATTGCATGTTAGGAGCTCAGGCTCCGTCGATGTATGCCAATGATAAAACAGCAATGGTGCTTCTAAATAATTTATTGGGAGGTACAAGCTTTAATGCCTTGTTAAATCTTTCATTGCGTGAAGAGCGTGGGTTGACCTATAACATTGAATCTAATTACACTGCGTATACCGATGTTGGAATATGTACAATATATTTTGGGACCGATGAAGATAAGGTTACTCAATGTAAAACTGTTATTTTTGATGTGTGTAATTCAATTATGGAGCATGGGTTATCGGAACAACAGTTGATTATGTATAAACAACAATTAGTGGGTCAACTGGCATTATCCTTCGATAATTATGTTTCGCTCATGATTTCCAATGCAAAATCGTATATGAATTATGATAAGGTAGACTCATATGAGGAAATAATAAATAAAATTGAATCTGTAACTAATAACCAAATTATTGATTTAGCACAATCGGTTCTCAATCCTAAATCTTTAAGTTGTTTAGAATATAAGTAAATATATGAATGAAGATATTAAACAAACACTAGATATTTTGTATTCCGGAGGAGTAATATTGTATCCTACTGACACTATTTGGGGGATAGGGTGCGATGCGACAAACGAAAAAGCAGTACAAAAAATATTTGAAGCTAAACGAAGAACCGAAAATGTGCCATTATTAGTTTTGGTTAACTCTATAGCTATGCTTGAAAGGTATGTTGATGAAGTTCCTTCTATGGCATATGATTTAATAGAATTATCGGAAAATCCGTTAACAATTATATATGAAAAAGGAAAAAATATAGCAAAAAATTGTTTAAATGCTGATGGAAGTATTGGAATACGAGTAACAAATGAGAAATTTACAAATCAGTTAATTACTCGATTCAAACGTCCTATTGTATCTACATCTGCTAATATTCATGGAGAACCATCACCTATGTTTTATAATCAAATTTCAGAAGAACTGAAATTATCTGCAGATTATATCGTCAAATATAGACAAGATGATACTACTTCACAAAAAGCATCGAGCATAATAAAGCTAAACAATAATGGGGAAATAACAATTATACGAAAATAATATGAAAGCAGAAGATATATTACAATATACATTTAATCATGGTCATCCAATTCAGGTTAGATATAATGATATTGATTTAGCCGGACATGTTAATAATGCTGTATATCATGAGTTTTTTGATTTAGGAAGAACATTCTATTTTAAAGAAGTATTAGGTGAAAAACCATTTACTTATGAGCAAAATATAGTAATTGTTCAATCCAACACTACATATGTTAAAGAAGTTTTTTTAGAAGACGAATTGCAAATTGTAAGTAAAATTATACGATTCGGAAATAAAAGTTTTGATATGTGTCAGGCATTATTACGGAATTCCAAAGATGGAGCTGAATTAACTACATATAATTACACTACATTTGTTTGTATGAATTACAAACAGCATCAACCTCAACAAATTCCTGCTGAATGGATAACAAAAATTACAGAGTTTGAAAAGTAATTTGGGTAATTCGAAAATTTTTTAAACATCTCATAATGAGGGTTTTAACTTATATTTTATGCTTCCATCTATGTATGGCAGAAAACTGAGGAGCAATAGTTAATATTTTGTCGTATATTTTATTAGCTTCCTTATATTGCTTGTTATCTTCATAACTTTTTGCTAAAAATAGTAATGTGTGAATATAATACCAATTACAAGCTACATTTTTCTGTTGCTTTTCAATAAGTTCAATTGCCTTAGTAAATGAATGAATAGCATCGGCGAAAGAACCACCTAAAAAGAGGGCATAACAATATTGAAGGTTGCCATATTCTGACCAACTGTACGGAGAATTTGGTGATTTTGCAATAGCGTCTTTTGCAAATGAGAAACTCTTAGGTAAGTAATATAAGGCTGTAGCCGGACTATTTACTGCACAATATGCATTGTATGCCGATCGAAAAGCTAAACATTTTGATGCATATTCAGATTTTTTTTCTAATTCTGTTAAATCAGAATTCATGCCTTCAAGTTGCGTGTCTATTTCTTTTGATTCCGATTCATTGAACAGTAAATGAGCAATATACATATGCCTTACCATCATTCGTTTAAATAGCAAATCATTATTCGGCTTTTTTTCTAATTCACTCGAAATCTTTGTAATATATGAACCCCACGTTCCTATTGTTTGTTGAGTGTATGATTTTGTGAGTTCACAATCTAGGGAATTAGTTTGACTGTAAGCTATTGTTACAAGCATGAAAGATACACAGATGAGTATAATAAATCGCATTTTCATTAATAATAAATTCAAAGATAGGCAAAGAAATTTATCTTTGTACGTCAAATAGTAATATTAATGATGTTTACATTTATATTAAATATTTGTAACTTGTTTTATAATAATAATTTATGCTATTTTATTTATATATATTATTTAAAACAATAGCTCATAATAAAATTGATTTAAAAAACTAAAATGGAACAGGCTACCACTTTTTGTATAATCAGACATGGAGAAACTGACTGGAATTCTATAGGAAAACTTCAAGGTAGAGAAGATATTCCATTAAATATTAATGGATTACGTCAAGCAGAAGACTTGGCAAATTTTTTCTATACTTCTAATTTTGATTGTATAGTTTCTAGTCCTTTGCAACGTGCTTTTCAAACAGCACAGATTATTAGTAAAAAAAAATCGGTACCATTATATATAGAACCATTATTAGTTGAAAGATGTTGGGGAGACGCGTCGGGATTGACATTTGAAGAGCGAAAGAGAAACTTCCCTGATGGTATTATACCTAATCAAGAAGAATTTGAACATATGCAAGCTCGTGCAATGTCTGCTATATATTCAATTCATTCTCGGTGGATGAATAAACGTATTATTGTAGTGTCCCATGGAGCGCTTATTAATTCCATATTACATTCCGTTTCACATGGAGAATTTGGAAGTTTTACAACTCGTTTAGCTAATGCATGTATTTCTCTTTTACAGTTTAATTCAGATAATTGGAATGTATTATACTACAATAAATCGTACAAAGAGCTCCAAGAACAAGGATAATTTATTGATGGTAATGCCTATTTATCAAACAATTTTCATATTTTTGTGGAAATAACAAAAGTCAGACTATGAGATATGTATTTTTATTTTTAGGTTTTTTTATTGCTCAATTTGCTAATGCTCAGCAAATTATATCAATACCATTACAAACATCTATTGATACTACAACTATTTTGAATGTTATTCAAGTGTTGCAAGATACGGTAAATACTAATAAACAAGACACTATAATAACTCCATTACAACATGGAGGATTAATTTCCAAACAAGAGATAGCAGATAGTAGTATTACAAATGATACAATTGTTTTGCTCCGGGACACAAGTAAGATAGCACACCTTGATACATTGCCAAAAATTGTTGTGAAGGAATTTCATAATCCCGAAAATATAACAATTTCTAAAATTATAACTGGAGAATATCTCATTTCTAATACAAAACATACTGATATTATGATAGATTCATGTATTATATCTACATTAATAATTGAAAATACAGTATGTAAAATGCTAACAATTAATGCAGTATCTGTAACTCATATTAGTATTAAAAATTCAAAAATTGATGATTTTTTTATAGAAGATTCTTCAATTGGTGAACTTCGAATCGAAAATGGCGAAATAATAGAATTCTCTATTGAACAAAGTGCAATAAAAAAGCAAGTAATTGTGTCGACACAGCAAACAATTTTACAAGAACAATTAGAACCTGAAATCGAAAATCAAGAGTAAGAGCTTGTTTAAAAAGACCGAAAAACAATACAAATCCCTTCTTCACTTTCTATAGTAAAAGAATCGGATACTGCAGTATTGAGGGTTCCTATCCACCAAGATTTCAGAAGTGCATTGGTGAGAGGATATTGTAATCCAAATAAACTTATAGGAATATGTGGTGTTAAAGAAAAAATTGAAATTGCTTGTCCTGGATATGAAGTAAGTTGTGTTGTGCCATATACAGGACAAAAGATTCCATAATTGGTAACACTACATACATTGATTTGTGTTCCATAGTTGGCAAGCAACGAAATATTGCCTATGGTATGGTCTTCGCGTTTGCCCGTAGCACCTACAATTACTAAGTCTTGTAATCCTTGTGCTATTGCCCATTCTACAGCTTTGGTTTGGTCGTTGGTTTCTTGTTCGGCTATGTGTATAAGTTTTCCTGCAAATTGTTTTTTTGCTTTAGAACTTATAGAATCTAAATCGCCTATTACAACTGTTGGTTCTATACCATGTTTCATCAAAGAATCGGCAGCCCCATCGCAACATATAATAGTTTGAGCTGTTCGGATAATTTCCAAAGGAATTGCGTGCGTTGGAAATTGGCCGTTGGCTATAATTACATGTTTCGAAAACGAATATTTACGCATTGGTTATAGATTTAGTATAGAGTTCTAACAATCGGTCAACATAGGGTACAATATCATATTGTTTTGCGAAATTTACCGCATATGTACTCATAGACGTATACATTTCTTTGTCTTGACAAATTTCTATAATTTTTTCGGCAAACAATGTTGGATTTTGCTCAAAAATCATACAGCCATTTTTGCCTTGTTCTATAATATCTCTGTTGCCTTTGCCATCGAGACATACTACCGGCAATCCTGCTGCCATGGCTTCTATAAGTACCAAACCAAATGGTTCGTATGTGGCGGGATGAACGTAGAGTTGTGCTTGTTTGTAATATTCGTACACGGGTACATTTCCTTGTAAATAAATAGAATTTGTAAGATTTTGTTTTGAAATTTCCTGTTCTAATTCTTTTCGCAGAGGGCCTTCGCCAAGAATATCCAATTGTACCGTATATCCTCGTGATATGAGGTGTAAGACTACGGGTATCAAAAATGCATGGTTTTTTTTGTGTACTAAACTCCCCACACTTACAAGTTTGATGGTAGTAATAGGAATTTCAATACTTTTTGTATGCTCAAAAAGTTTTATGTTTATGGCATTGTGGAGCAGACTAACCGAATGTCGTAATTTTTTGGGAATATTTCGTTTACAATATGTGTGAGTATCTTGAGATATGGCTATAAAATGTGCATTTCGTTTTTTATATGCTGAACTTACAATCCAGCGTTCGTAAGCATTTGTTAATTCTAGTTTTGTTCGAGGGATGCGTATTCGTTTGAGCTGCGGCATGTTGTCGTGCATATGTGTTACCCACAAAGCGTTAGGATAATTGATTTGACTACACACAATTTCCGATTGCCATAAATGTGTATGAATTACATTAGGAGCATAGGCTTCAATATATGATTGTAATTGTGATACATCGCGTTTCGACTTTTTGGTAAACGAAGGAACAAATAGAGCAGGAACTACATTGTATGAAAGTGTTCCCATTTCTTGGGCGTAATCGTTTGTATTGCTCATCACCATCAAACGCACTTCAACATCACTACGCTTTTGCAATTCATTGCATATTGTAATTACAAGTCGTTCGGCTCCCCCTTTGGAAAGCGATGGTATGATGTGGAGAATTTTTAGCATGGGATTAGAAATTCTTTTTTTTTAATTGTAACCAACGATAGATAGTGTAAATCCATTCTAAAAGTTTTTGGTCATTTGGATAATCATTGTGATTTTTAGGCGGTAAGTCAATAATTTTATTGAGTTTTTCTATAGAAATTCCAAATTTTTTACTCCAATATTTTTTTTCTTGTTCTACAGTATCCGGATTATAAGGAGGTTTCTTTAGTTCTTCTATAGCATATTCGCGAGTCATGCTCCCAGCACAAATTTGTGTAGAATAGGTTGCAAGCCGATAATCGATATTGAATTTTTTAGGTAAAATATATGATTGTAAAAAACCAGTATATTTAGATTCGTAATGTTTTCCCCCATAATACTTCCAACCCAGTTCTTGCTCTAGTGTTCTCATTGCCTTATCTTTTGAAAATGGAACATAATTTAACAGATAAGCAATTCGAATCCCTTTGATAAATTTGTAATAGAATTCCTTTTTATAACTAAAATCTGGAAATTTTCTTAATTTTCTACTGCCAAATTGTTTTTGTATGCTTTTAATGTATGTTACATCTTTAGCATTATAATGCCAGCTTTTTGGTAAAATTCCCTCTGTGGCATAGTTCCCTCCGCTGATAATGTATTTTACATTGTATTTTGCTGCTATCTTATGTAATGCCGCTGGTATAGCAATATCTGTTGGTGTTTCTGCTTCAGGAACAGAAGCTTTAAGAAACGAAAATTGCAAATCTTTAAACTCTTCCCAATCAAGCACGAAACTTTCGTAGTCGATACCTAGTTTACTAACAACATATTTTATGTTTTTTACAGCTGCTTCCGAATTCCAACCGTTATCCATGTGAACAGCTAGAACACGTAACCCTAATTGTTTACAAATATATGCTGCATAGCAACTATCAATACCTCCACTAATACCTAATATGCAATCATATTTTTTATTATTTCCTTTCGTTTTTATTTTTTTAACGATTTTTTGTAATTGAAGATCACTTTTTTCTCCTTGATATATATATTGTTTGGTTTTTATTAAATAATCGTTACAGTGATTACAATAACCATTATCATCAAATGTAATATAAGGATCGCTTGTATCCATTACACATCGTTTGCATTGTTTATATATTTTAAACTCCATTATAGTTATTGTGTAAATATTTGATTTCGTTCTGTTTTATTAGGATAATTTATAAGTACACCTTTGTTGGAACCGTGATATACAAACAAACTGCCTGCTGCTAGCCCATTTGCATAACCGTAAGTAAATGCTTGTTGTAAATGTTGTAATGAACCGGCACCACCT
>MWCJ01000083.1 GCA_002069975.1 Bacteroidetes bacterium ADurb.Bin217
ATATTTTTTTGCGACATCACTTGGTTTCGCTGCACCTCAATTTCTTCTTTTTGCTGCATAATTTCTTCGTTTCTGGTTACCAATAAGGCGTTAGCTTTACGTTTTTGCATAAACGAATAAAATACTAAAATGAGCAGACCACCAATAAATATCAACCCAACAATGATAAAATACATTCGCTTCTGCATCTCATCGTTTTTCTCTTGCATCAACACTTGACGTTCTTTAGCAGCTTCAATTTCTTGATCTTTCAACTCCGACCCATATCGCATGGTAAGTTGATTTATTGTTTTTTGCGATTCCTGTTCGCGAATAGTATCAGCTAAATCTATAAATTTATTGAGATAAATTACAGCTTGTTTGTATTCTGCTAAAGAATCTGAATTGTCGGCCATATCTTTATACCACATCAGTTCTTTTTCGCGTAAATTTGCAGCTTTGATACGTGGAAATGCTTTGAGAAAATATTTTTTTGCTTCTTTATAGTTGCCTTGTCCTTGATACATGAGCCCGTAGCCGTTCTCAATATTTGCAATGTCAACAATTGTGTTATATTTAATAGCATCTTTATATGCAATGTCAAAATATTGTTTTGCTTTCGAATAGTTTTTAATTGAGTTATATCCGGTTCCAATATTTGTGTATGCTTGTATAATTTTAATAGGATCTTGAATTTGTTTGAAAAGGTCTAATGCTTTGTTGTAGTAATAAAACATTGAATCAGGATTTGCATGCTGTTTTTGGATTTTATTGCGTGTATATCCTTGAAAAAATGAACCTAAATTTAAACACGTATTAGCTATTTCTGCGGTATTTCCTAATTTTTTTTGTAAATACAAATTCTTTTTATAATACTCTAATGCAAAATCAAATTTTTCTAAATTCATATAAATATTTGCTATGCTGTTGAAGCACATGCCAACACCTGCATCGTATCCAGCTTTCTCGAAGTATTTGCTTGCTTCTAAGTAATACTCAAGAGCCTCTTCGTATCTGCTTATGTGATATAAAAAGTGTCCACCATTTAAATATGCTATACCGGTACCTCTATCGTAATTTGCTTTTTTTCCAACTTCAATTGCTTCTTTAGCAACTGCCAATCCTTCCATGTTTTGCCCTTTTTGTTGATAAATTTGGCACATGTTGGTAAGTGTTTTATTCAATCCTATTAGATCGTTGGCTGTATTGCGAAATTCTTTGGTTTTTGAAAATACAACTAAGGCAGTATCAATTTTGTTCATTTGGAAAAATATTCTTCCTATACCATGATATGCTTCACCTTGCCATTTGGGTAAATTATTGTCGGTAGCAGTTTTGAAAGCACGGTTGTAATAGATGAATATTGAATCAACCTTACCGTTTTTGAGTGCTGTTTCGGCTTGCACAATCTGTTTTTCAATAGATGCAACAATTTTTGATTGAGCTACGGAGTCTTGGTCTTGAGAAAACAGAGTGCCATATGATGCAAAACTTATAAAAAGTATTACAGATACATAGTGCACAATAGTTTGTTTCATTTCAAGTATTTTTTTACAAAGATAGGTTTTTTTGATGATACCTACAAATTATAAAATAAACAATGACAATTTTTTAATTCAAAACCCTACATATATTTTTGTTTGAAAGTCAATGAGTTATGTTATTAAAAAAAACAAAAAAAAGTTTTTTTTTCTTTATTTTTGAAGTATATTTACATATTAAAAAATTTTAAACCAAAGGAGATATGAAAACAATTATACTTTCATTAACTATACTGCTTGCTTCTGTATATGCAGTATTTTCGCAAACGGCTACCATTCAAGGTAATGTGCAGACCAATGCGGCTGGCGATCAATCTGGAATAGAGGTTGCAATAGAAGGATCTACCTTAGATGGATTGACTTTAGTAACTATTGACGAAGTGGTGTATACCGATGCTGAAGGTGATTTTGAATTTACCTATAATTTATATGCAAACCCACTGTATCCGGCATTTTCAAGTAATCCCTATGCTGATATCATGGTTAATATAACGTTTCATAAAGATGGATTTGACGATAAGGAAGTATTGAATGTTTCGGCAAATTCTACTCCTGTAACTATGGAAAATACTTTGTTGTTCCCTACCGGAATAGTGTTGTACAAGCCGCAAATAGCTATGGTTCGCTACGATACGTTAGGCCAATATCCTAATGTAGTATGGGAACGTGACGAAGATGAAAGTATTAAAACCTACATTGTGTATAAATTAGTTGATTCAAAATGGCAAGAAGTAGGACAAGTTCCTTTTGAAAATCATGGTGTGTTCGAAGATACCGATATAACACCTGGTGAACAATATGAATATCAATTACAAGTAATTTTCGAAGATGATTCAAAATCGGATTATAGTTCTTCGCAACAAACACCTAAAATTGAAGTTACAGTGGTGCAAGGTGTTCCTCAAATACGTTGGTCAAATTTGAATGAGCTATCTCGCGTAGATCCATTGTTGGTTCGTAAAGTTATATTGTATCGTAGCGATTCTCCAACAGGTGATTTTGAGCCTATTGATGAATTGGTTATTACCGATTTAACACAGCAAGAACTAATTGCTAAACTTACCATGTTAGATGAGTCTATTCCTGCAGCAGGAACATATTATTATAGAGTAGGACATGAATATTATCATTGGATAGACCCTCGTAATCATAATTTAAAAATAGAGTCAGGACCATTTATATTGGCAATGTCTAATATTTCTGAAGCTCAAAATGCCGAAGCTTCTGAAACTTCTCAATCAACAGTTCCTGCCGATGAACAAGTTTCTATAGGACTACTTGGAAATTCACTTACAATTAATTCTCAATCAGAACAAATATATTCAATAGTTGCTGCCGATGGTAAAACGGTAGCTCAAGGTTCGGTTACAGGCAGTATATTACTTGCTCTATCACAAGGTGTGTATGTTGTTCGTGTGGGGGCTGTTAGTCAAACTATTATTGTGCAGTAGTGTCCAATAATTCATATAAGTTCTTAAATTCTCGGTACCACGTATCGGGAATTTTTTTTTGCTCAAAATAAAAGTGTAAATCGCTGTGAATTTGTTTGAAGCTTGATGCAAATTCAGTTTGCAAAGCTTTTTGTATTGCGTTTTGCGATTGATACATATTGAGTATATACGTGAGTTTTTTTATAATTTGAGTATCGCTGCTATCAAAAAAGTCTCCTTTACACATGCGTTGAATATGAACTATATATTTCCAAATTTGAGCATATACAAACATAGTAAGTACATAATATAACAATATCCAAAATATAATACTTACAATTCCTATAGTTGCTATTGTAATAGTATGATAGAGAGTCCATTGTACGGCAATTTGTTTTGAAATGCAAAATTTTGTGTCGTGATGTATATAGGGATAGATGATTTTTCTGAATACCCCTTGATTGTTGATGTATGATATACTATAGTGAGATTGTTGCAAGCAATTCGATTCTCCTTCAATTTCCCACCCTTGCGGAATGTGAATTATGAATTTTTGCCTGTCAACCAATTCTTGAACATGTTCTAGTAACTGTATGTCGGCTCGCTGTACTTCATGTAAAAAGAGCAATGTACTTGCTAAAACAATACAAGTAATAGAACAAAAAATTGCTATTTTTTTATACCGTATAAGTACATAAAAAACTTTTTGCATACACAGAATTTATGAAGTACAAATATACGTGTAAAATGTGGAAATTATAGTCTATGAGGTGTGAAAAGTATAGAAGGTCTAAAGAGTCAATTACTCGGACACTTGGTCACTTTGATACTTAGTCACATAGTCACTCTTATACTCGGTCACTTGGTTACTTCGTAATTAAACATTCTTAGGTGCTACAAATAGTGTCCCTAAATCATGTCCTTGCAAAATGTTGTATAAAATTTCGGGTTCATCTGCATTTGCTATTATTGTATCAATATTATCAGTATGGCAAATTTGAACTGCGGTAATTTTAGTAGACATTCCACCGGTTCCAAAACTTGAACCTGCCGAACCTGCACTCGCTGATACGTTTTCATCTACTTTTGTAATGATAGGAATTCGTTTTGCGTTGGGGTTTTTTCGTGGGTCGGCATCAAAAAAACCATCGATATCGGAAAGCATTATAAGCAAATCTGCTTTACAAATAGAAGCAACCATTGCCGAAAGTCGGTCGTTATCGCCAATTTCAATTTCGTCGGTTGCTACCGTGTCGTTTTCATTAACAATTGGTACTGCTCCAAGTTCAAGTAACTTTGCAAATGTGTTTTCTGCATTTACATGTTTTTCCCTGTCAGTTATTACATCGTAGGTAAGTAGTACTTGCCCTACATGTATATTGTATGTGTCGAAAAATTTTCGGTAAATTTTTGCTAACACAGCTTGTCCTATGGCTGCAGCAGCTTGTTTTCCGGGAATTGAACTCGGACGTTTTTTTAGCCCCAATTTACCCACACCAACAGCAATAGAACCTGAAGATACTAAAACAACTTCTTTGCCTTGTTGTTTTAATGTAGCTAATACATGAACTAAATGTTCAATACGAGTTAAATTAAGTCTCCCGTTTGGAAATGTAAGCGATGAGGTACCTATTTTTATTACTATTCGCTTTTTGTGTTGTAAACTCTCTCTGTAGTTCATGTCTCAAATTTTTAGAACAGCAAAAATATACTTTTTTGCATATTCGATTAAAAATCGTAATAAAAATTTTGTAATGTTGACCGTAATGCTACAAAATAAAACATTTGTTGTTTTGTAAGCACATCACTCATTGCATTGCGACTACTCAGTCCGGCTGTTATACATGTATTACTCGGTCTATGAACCATATACGAAACCGTTATATCTTTGTACTGTACAATATTTTTAATTGCAGATTGCCCTGTTTTGTTGTCGTATTCTTGGCTTCGGGTATTATACAGTTTAAATATATTGTTGCCAAAATTTGTACCTGCAGAATCTTGACCATGAATTAAATACAAATATTTTGCTTCGATAAACAATCGTTTATAATTATATCTAAGAAAATTTACAGATTCTATAAAATTTGAACCTCGCGGGTGAGCCATTGATTGGAGAGCATGTCCGTATTGTTGTGAGTAGGTAAAATGCGAATACATAAATGGACGCACATAGTTTACTTCGGTCTGAAAATCAAGATGTTTAATTCCTGCAATATCATAGGTTTTGTATCCTGCCTGAAGAGCATATTTGTTGCCCCACCAACCATTACGAGCTTTCATTTCGGCAAATTTGAATTCGTCTATAGCCAATTGTCCGTACAATATATGATTTTTGAACAAGGTGAGCTTACCGGTAATTCCCATTAACACGTTGTCTGGCGAACCAACCGAGAATTCAACAGGGCGTAAGAAAATAACAGGGTTAAGATAGTTAAATTCAAATCCACGATATACGCCAAGCGAGTCTTCATTTTGCCAAATAATAGTTTCGAATATGCCAATATTCAACCATTTGGTAACCGACCAATCTAAATAGTGCATTACATTCCACTTTTTGGGATAGCGAGAATTTGCTGCATGCGGAAAATCAACATAGTACTGTTGCGACCACATGTTTACGTATTTTATGTTCCAAACGTCGGTGGTAATTTTAAAGTAGGGATAATTCATGGCGTTGTCCGAAAGTAATAACGAACGATACCCGTCGCCTATAAAATGTTTACCATGACCAAATTGGAATCCGAAAACTGAATCGGGATTATATGAAATATATGCATCGGCAAACGCATAATCGTCGGCTTTATTGTCACTACCAAAAGCTTTTGCTCTACTTTGACCGGGTATAGTGCGTTGTCCTAATTCTTTTACTCGGTCGTTTCTATAATCACGAAATCTCGATTGTGTTTCGTAGAATGCTGTAAAAAGATGAACTTTTTTAGTTATATCCGATTCTATTATTAATCCTCGGGTGTTTGTCCATCCGTTTACGGTATCGTCTATATCTTGCGAATATTCAAAATTGCATGCTGGATTTATCGAAAAATTGAAATCACCGTTGGTGTATGCAAATAAGTCTTTGTTGAGTATGTAATTTGTATATTTGTTGTTTGTAGAAAAAAGGAATAAACTATCGTACGATACAATTTTATTGACTTCGAGCATATTATACGGTTTTATAGAGGTGTGAAACCGAGCATCGGAATTGTAAATGTATCTGTCGAAAGGTTGGAATGAATGATTGTTGTAGATTGAATTTTGTTGTGCAAACAGTTGAACAGTCAATAGCGCAAAACAGAGTGTAAGTGTGTGTTTATAACCCATCACGTTTAATTATTGTTTTTATAGTTTTCAGAATTATCATAAAATCTAATCGGAGCGACCATGTATCGATATATTGTAGGTCTAGTTTCATCCAACGTTCAAATGGAATATTGTTTCTGCCCGAAACTTGCCATATGCAGGTAATTCCCGGCTTCATTGATAAACGACGCAATTGCCAGCGTTCGTATTGTGCCACTTCGGCAGGTATAGGTGGGCGAGGTCCTACAACCGACATGTCGCCTTTAATAACATTGAAAAATTGGGGAAGTTCATCGAGGCTCGTTTTTCGTAAAAATTTACCTATAGGTGTTATGCGGGGGTCGTCTTTCATTTTAAATACAGGACCCGATTGCTCGTCTTTATTTTTGAGTTTTTCCAATAAATCTTCGGCATCGGGTATCATACTGCGGAATTTGTAAAGCTGGAATTTCCGTCCACGCAAGCCAACACGTGTTTGTTTAAATATAATAGGTCCTTTGGAATCTATTTTTACTAAAATTGCAATAATAATAAATAACCAACTTAATGATATAATTGCTAGTAAGGAAAAGATAAAATCAAAAATTGTTTTAATTTTTAGACTAATATAACTGTTGGGTGTATTTTGAAAAGTAAAAAAAGGCATTTCGTCTAAATACTGAATACTTGATTTGGTGCGGGCAATATTAAGTAATTGCGATGACATACGAAACATAACACCAATTTCTAAACAGGAATATATTAGGCGTGTTATTCGTTCTCGTTCAAAGCCCGATTCGGTATATATAACTTCATCTATTGGTTTGTTTTCTATGAGAGAAGGTATGTCACACGAACTGTCGTGAATTGTATATATATTACCATATTCAGCCTTAATTGCTTCATTATCGGTAACAATTCCTACTATTCTATATCCCCAAAATGTGTTGCGTTCAATTTTTTTAATTACCGACTCTAATTCCTCGTTGCCAATTACTATTACATTAACATAGTTTTTCCCTTGTCGGCGATATTTTTTGAAAATAAAATAAATATCGATTTTTAAAATATACAGGGTGAAAAAGTTGATTACAGAAAAGAGTAATAATGCAAACCGACTAATTTGATCTAATTGCAATAAAAATATAATAAGGAATAAAATTCCCATGGCAATAGATACCAGTATGAAATATGCAAAAAAGATATATGAATAAGGATTTACCCTATAAATGCGGGAAATATTATAGAATCTAAGGAGAAAGAACCAAGTAGGACCAATAAATAATAATAATATAGTGTAATCTTTGTTAAACGTAAGGTGTCCGTGACGAATAAAAAAAGCCAAATAGAAGGTAATGTATGTAATACCAACCTCTATAAGAGCAATAAAATTATTAATTATATTTTCCTTTTCTTTGAGCATAATTATTTGACAAAAATACCTATTCTTTTGTTATAAAAAAATAGTATTATTCATAAAAATTATTCAAAAATGACTAATCTTTATTCAATTCATATTTCCGATTAAAAATTCCGTATTGTTGCGTAATCGGTATGATATACTCCCAACAATACTTTTTCATCTTGTTCCCAGCAAAGTTCCTGAGCTGCCAATGCGGCATTGTGTGAATATGTTTGTAAAGCTTTTGTATTGTTTAAAAGCTTTTGAATTTGTTCAGCAAGTGCTTGTGGGTTTCTGTCTGTGCAAATTTCTCCGCAGGCATATGTTTCAATTATAGTTCGCATTTCGGGTAAATCGGAAACGAGTATTGGCTTATGTGCATGAATGTAATCAAATATTTTGTTGGGTAATGCATATCTATAATTCAATCCTAAATCTTCTTCGAGCGATATTCCTATAGTTGCACATTGTGTATATGCCGGTAATTTTTGAAATGGAATTTTACCTAAAAAAAATACTTTCGACGCCACAGCCGATTCCGAAACTGTTGTTGTAAGCTGCGAAAGTAAATCGCCACCACCTATTATAACTAATGCTGCATTATTAATATAGTTCATTGCTTCAATCATACATTCTATGCCTCGTCCCATATTTACAGCACCCTGATACAATATAATATGTTTTTGTCCTATGTGTGGCAATTGTGCAGGTGTTAGTGTTGGTTTTGACAATATAGGTACATTTCTTACAACAGCTATGGGTACTCCATATTTCTGTTGGTATATGCTTGCTATAGAATTACATACTGTCATGCAATTTCGTAATTTTGGGAAAATCCACGATTCTATAAGTTCCCATATTCGTTTTGCTTTGGGATTTTTTGTTAATTCGGGAACTTCGGTAAAATATTCGTGGCTGTCGTAAACAATTTTTTTTCTTCGAATGCGGGCAGCACAATAAACTCCAAGTAGAGTGTCTAAATCGTTTGCTGTATATATATCGGCTCGCGAAAAAAGTAAATACAGAAACAATCGAATGTTGAGTTCGGCGTAGAATAGTATGTTTTTTTTGAACAATAATCTCAATCGTTTTGTTTGATATATTTGTGGCGAAAGTGCTATGCTGTTTGGTAGTTTACGACCTACTACACATACGTCGTATCCGAAATTGCACAAACTTGTAGCAACTTTGTGTACTCTTTGGTCCGATACTAAATCATTGCTTACTGCAAGTATTATCTTATTTTTTTTTGTGTTCATGCCATTTTTTTTCTGTAATTTCGCTCATTATATAGTGTACTATGTGTAAATGTAGTATAAGTAACAAATACAATAATGATACAATACAGCGAACAAATTTCGTTACAAAAGTACAATACATTTGGAATTGATGTACGTGCCTCACGCTTTTTTTCGTATTCCGAAGTAGAAGAATTACAATCGTTTATTCAGAAAGGTTTTGATACGAGTTTACCTTTTTTTATATTAGGTGGCGGTAGTAATGTGTTGTTTTTAAATGATTATGATGGAACGGTAATACACCCACAAAATGTTGGGATAACAATAATTGAACAAACAGAATCATTTGTTAGGGTGCAAGTGGGTGCCGGCGAAAACTGGGATAATTTTGTAGCCTGGGCAGTTGATCAAAATTTATTTGGAGTCGAAAATTTGTCGCATATTCCGGGAAGTGTAGGAGCATCGGCGGTGCAAAAT
>MWCJ01000084.1 GCA_002069975.1 Bacteroidetes bacterium ADurb.Bin217
AAAACCTTCATTGAATATCGAAATTATTGATAATGAAAGATTAATAGCTGCTGCTTAGGTCGAATTGACGTTAAATAAAAAAAATGAATATTGTAGTTGCCGAAGATGAAGTATTAAACAGCATGCTCATAGAACGTGTTTTAAAAAAAATGGGACATACTGTTACTATAGTAACCAATGGCGAACAACTTATAGAAATCTGTAAACATACCTCATTTGATGTATTACTCGTTGATATTTCTATGCCAATAGTAGATGGTATACAAGCTATAGAAACTATACGAACTACTCAAAATCCTAATATGAATACAAAAATATGTATGTTATCGGCTAATTACCCAAAACAATTTACTTTGCTCAAACAAATGTATTCAATTAGCGATATAATACTTAAACCTTTTACTGTTGAAGATATTACAGAAAAAATAAAAACTGTATAACATTCAGTGTGTTTGTGGATGTATAAAAACAATTTACATTCCGACCTAAAAGATTTACATTAATTATTTTTTAAAGACCGTAGCATAAGACACTTTGCCATCAATAGTAGTTTTAAGAATATACGTTCCACTTGGCAAGCCAAACATCAATGAATTAGATTGCTCTAACTCTTTAACCTTTGTAATAGCAAACGATTCTACAAACACTCCTGAAGCAGTATACACTTCAACAATTTGTTGTTTATTACTATAAACAATAACTTGTAATTCTGTAGTAAATTCGGTAGGATATGCCTCTAAATCAGAATCTTTTTGTTCAGCGGCATTACAATTAAAAATTCCATCGGCATAGCCTGCAGCATAGCCATTATCATAAGAATTCGCATTTTCAGTTTCTATTGCTTGTTCTGAAAAAAGAATTCCATCATTAAATCCTTCTTCGTAACTATAACTATCATATCCACCATAGTAGCTCACAGAACTTGCAAAAACTCCGGTTTCAAACGGTACCAAAATATCATTTAAAACCCATCTTGTATTATTCCAATCGGGACAATTATAACAAGGGGTGATTTCAACACCGGGCTCTATTGCAAGCATTGCCGTATTTTGCGTTAGTATAGCATTTTCGGTGCTAATTTTTTCAGCTTCGGCGGTTGCTTCAGCAGAATATATACTGTTTAACTCATCTACCATTTTTACTGCCCAAGCATCTTCAAGTAATGTATTTTGCGAAGTATCTATAGGAAATTCAAATGTACCTACATAACGTTTGCCTTTATACAAAAAACTAATATCGGCAATAAATTTATTACCTCCGGTAATTTTTCCTAATTCTGTATATGTAGTAGTAGGAATTATATTTTTGGTTGTTGATGCATATTTGTCGAATATTACTCCGATATCGCTACGTGTAGAAACATTTAGTAACAGAATTTTTGAAGTATTATTTATTTGAATTCGATTAAAATTATCCACAAAATCTGATAAATAATACATCTGATAATAATAATATCGTTGCGAAGGATATAATACATTCGAAAGTTCAGAAACAAAGCCGTTATAAAAACTTAATCCATTTTCATTGTCGTAAAACGATGAAATATTCCATACATTAATAGGTTTTGACATATTGAGCTCAAAAGCTATATGTGCAGCTTCTGTTTGAATTTCATCATATGATTTATATACCATTTGCTTATTGTTAGACAATAGTATAGCTACAGTATTTTCTTGCTCAATATCGGTTTTAGCAGCAAACAATAATTCTTTGATATTTGCTTTGTACGAATCGTCATTTGCAGAAAGAGTTTGTATTAACGTTTCAATAGTTTCTGGAGTAATATGAATCCAATCTGTTATATATACTCCATTGTTTTTCAAATAGATTTTACACATATCGCCAACTTTTGTATTAGCAAGCATATTTTTAATTTGAGTATACAAAATATTATTTGCTAATGGCTGTATTGTTCTAGTTTTATTAAATTGCCGAACATACCCCGACTCAGTATAATTATATGTAAATATTGTATCTTGAATTATTTGTGGATCGTTATCTATAATAAAAATAAATTTTTTAGGATCTTCTAATGCGAAAACTTCATGCGGTTTAAACGACAATGAATATGTAATTTCGGTATTATTAGTACTAGTTGAAAATCGTATTGCTTCTGTTTTTTTACTACTCGAAATATATGACATTGCATTACTTGGAACAATAGCTTCAACGTAATCTGCATGTTCATTTGAGTCTTGAAATGGTATAGTACCAATAATAGGATTTGGAAATTCTGTAGATTTTTTGAGCAACACTTTTACATCTACAACATTTTCTGATGCTTTAAATAAATCAGTAAGTAATCCTGCTGATTCAAAACCATTGGTTGAAACAATAGGCATTGCATAGGTCAAACGCATAGTTCTTTTTTGTGTAGCTGCAATTGGAAATATTTTAAACATATATGAATCGCCATAATTTTTATATACAATTAATGGATCTATACGTCGTTTTACAAATCCTTCATAAATAGCATGAGCTTCTTTGCGAGGCATAATTTCGGCAGTAATCCATTCGTTTCCAATTAGCAGCGAAGCGTTTGTAATATATGCACCTGCAGGCAAATCAAAATTACAAGTAATTTCGAGCGAATCGTATGTATTCGTATGTGAAATTTTTCCAACTCCTAATTCAAGCTCCATTTCGTAGAGTAAATAATCAGCTTTGGGGGTGATGATTACAGAAGCTTTTGAGATTATGCCCTGTGCCCACAATCCACCATTTCGAGGATCGGTAACATGCAAACTTGTATATGCTAATAGATTAGATACAAGACTAAGAAAAAATACGATTGCTATACTTATACGTTTCATATACATGAGTTTTGGTTTTACATCTGAACAGACAAATATAAGTATAAAAACCCAATACGAATCGTAGCTTTTTTATATAAAAAAACTAATACAATACATTTATATCTATTGCAATTTCTTTGTCAGTACTTACCGCAACAGCCTTTACTGAATATTCAGAATCGCTTTCGGTAAATATTTTATCAGCATTGCTATCGTTAAATACAACAATAGTATGACTTGCAGCTTTAGAATCTTCTATGTCAAATGCAATAGTTGCATTGGTTCCTTGCACTAATTGTTTTGTTTGACCAAATGACAACGAATGAATGGAATCCGATGAACCTTCGGCAATAACAGCGTACCAGTTATTATAGCTATAAATAAAATGGTTATCTGTCCACGTAACCGCAACTTCTATTGTCTTAGTTTGTTGTTTACAAGAATAACAGATACATAATGATGTACATGCAAGCAGAATAATACGTTTCATAGCAAATAGTTAAAAAATGGAATACAAATATACATATTTATAGGCAAAAAAAAGAGGCTATCAAACCTGAAAGCCTCTTTTTTAATGCATTATATTTTTTTATTGCAAAAACCCTATTAATACCCCGGCAGCAACAGCAGAACCAATTACACCCGACACATTACTCGACATACAATATTGCAATACGTGATTAGATTTATCGTATTTTAAAGCTATTTCGTTAGCAACACGCGAAGCCATTGGAACAGCACTTAAACCTGTAGCACCACACAGTGGATTAATTTTCTTTTTGCTAAATAAGTTAGTTAATTTTACCGCATAAATACCACCGGCAACACTAATTGCAAAAGCAAAAAACCCACCTACAATAATCATTAATGTTTGAGGTTTCAAGAATACTTCCGATGTCATAGTTGCACCTACAGTTAATCCTAAAAATATAGTAGCCGGATTCATAATATAATCGGTAGCTGCTATAGTAAGTCGTTGCGTATCGGTACCAATTTCTTTAATTAAATTACCAAACAACAACATACCTAAAAGTGGTGCTGCTGATGGAACTATAATAATAATAACGGTACCTAATACGATAGGAAATGCGATTTTAACTGCACGTAAATTTTTAATTTCATGTTTCGAAGGATACAATTTATCTTGCTGTTTCATATTTATTTTCAACTCCTTTTCGTTGCACGTTAACCTTACAACCAAAGGAATAATAACAGGAACCAGAGCCATGTATGAATATGCAGCAATTGCAATAGGACCTAATAAATGCGGTGCAAGTTTTATGGTAGTAAATATAGCTGTGGGTCCATCGGCACCACCAATTATTGCAAGCGAAGCAGCTTCTTTTGGAGTAAACCCTGCAGCAATTGCTAAGAATAATACTGTAAAAATTCCTATTTGAGCAGCACCACCAAACAATGATAAACGCAAATTTCGTAGCATAGGACCAAAATCAGTCATAGCACCTACCCCCATAAAAATAAGTGGAGGGAGCAAACCGGTTTTAATTAATGCATAGTACAAATAATTCATTATACCATACTTAGATGCTATTTCGAACAAATTCATATACGGACTGTTATGTGCCATATCTTTTAATTGTTCCTCAGACAAAGCGCGAATTGCAGATTCGTCCATATTAAAAAATACTTGATGCACCCATTCCGATGGTACTATACCCAATTGCCCGAGAGGAAAATTAGCAAGCAACACACCAAACGCAATTGGCACAAGCAATAGCGGTTCATATTTTTTAACAATACCTAAATATAATAATAGAAACGATATTCCATACATTATGAACGTTTGCGGTTCAGCAACTAAATTATTAATTGCCGTCATTTCATATAATTTTTGTAATATTTCCATAGTTTTTTATAAAAAATTAACCACCGGCACAGTTACCGGTGGTATAATTATAATGGTAATTATTGAATTGTAAATAACACATCATCTTCATCAACATCGTCGCCGGCATTGAAGCAGATTTCTACAATAGTTCCTGAACTTGTTGCAGCTATTGCATTGAATACTTTCATAGCTTCTACATAGCCTACAATTTGACCTTCCTTAACAATATCACCTACATTCAATGCTGTTTCTGAAGAATCTTTAGTTTTGAAGAATTTACCGCCGATAGGAGATAAAATTTCTGAAACTGCTGCCGATGAAGCCGCCGCTTTTGGAGCTGCTGCTGGTGTTGACACTGCTGCCACATCGCCATAACTTACAGTAACTACAAATTGTTCGCCGTTTACATTTATATTCATTGTTTTAGGCTCAAACGAACCAGCAACAGGAGCTGCAGAAGGAGCAGATTTTTTAGCAACTTTTGCTTTTTCTTCTGCTAATTCTTTTTCAAATTCTGCTTTTGCTTTACCCGATTTTAAAGCACGGTATTGTTCCGGATGCATAGCAAGTTCAAATAATTCTTCATCATCTTGTCCAAAATCCCAACCGTTTTCTTTCATTTCTTTTTTGAAATCCTCTAATTTATCAGGATACAATGCTTGAGGATCGCCGGTATAGAATTCACGACCTTGTTTTGCCGCAAGTTCTTTAATTTCGGGAGCAACTTCGCCCGGCAATTTACCTGCTTTACCTAAAATCATATCCCAAATATTATCAGCTATCATAGTCCAACGCTCTTGACCTTTTACAGTTTGCATAATGTTGAACATAGCCAAGTTTTTAACATATTGAGAATAAGGTGTTACAAGCGGAGGATACCCAACACGTGGCCACACATACGCAACCTCATCAAACAATTTAATTAATAAATCATCGGTTGTAATTTCAGACTCACCTCGTTTAACCAACGATTTGTTTATAGCAGATAAATTATCTTTAAGGTCGTTCATCAAACTTCCCATCATACCCCCAGGTAATCCAGGAGCTATAAGTAACGATTGCAAACGACGATTTGATTCGGGAATAAAATATCCTAAGAAATCGTCCATAAATTCTTGTGTAAGTGTACGTGCACGCATGTATGCTGCCATGTTTATTTCAGGCACTTTGAACCCTGCATCTTTCAACATTTCTTGCACCATAATTACATCGGCGTGACCTGTTCCCCACGAAAGTGGTTCCATTCCAACGTCAATAATATCACATCCTGCTTTACATACTTCCAAAATAGAAGCTGGTGTAAACCCAGGACCTGTTTGTCCGTGATATTGAACTATGATATTTGGATTGTTCTTTTTAATATGTGCTACAATTTTTCCTAACGACACAGGACGACCTATACCCGCCATGTCTTTCAAACAAATTTCGTCTGCACCTGCTGCTATTAATTCATCAGCCAAATTACAATAGTATTCTACCGTATGCACTTCAGAAACAGTAAGCGATAATGTAGCTTGAGCTATCATGCCTGCTGCTTTTGAATATTTTATAGATGCTATGATATTGCGAGAATCATTTAAACCACAAAAACAACGAGTAATATCTACACCTTGAGCTTTTTTAACTTTATAAAATAATTTACGAACATCGGCAGGAACCGGGCTCATACGTAATCCGTTTAATGAACGGTCGAGCATATGTGTTTGAATACCTGCTTCGTTAAATGGTTTACACCACTCACGTACTGCTTTATTAGGATTTTCTCCAAACAATAAATTAATTTGTTCAAATCCGCCACCGTTAGTTTCAACACGCGCAAAACAACCCATTTTAATAATTTCGGGAGCTATACGCACCAACTGATCTACACGCGGCATATACTTACCCGAACTTTGCCACATGTCTCTGTAAACTAACGAAAATTTAATTTCTTTTCCCATATACATGAATTTAATTAATTTTACTTTTTTATGTTTTTTATTGTTTTTTATACTTTTTGTACATTCACCACAGTACCTTTTCCTTGAGTTACTGTAGATACCGCTGAAACAATTGCAGCCATAGTATTAGCAGGAATTGTAGTACGAGCATTTGGAACTGATTTTTTAGCTTTTGTAACGACTTCGGCTGGCAAAAACTTGTTAGCGAAACGTATCATCATGTTACCCACACCTACCACTAAAAATAATGCAACCATTACGGTAAGCATTCCTACTAATAATAATAATAAAGCTAATTCCATATTCTACTTTTTTTATGTTTAAAAATTGGGCGAAATTTACTCATTTAAATTGGACTTTTAAAATCTTACAAATAAATAGTTTTAAAAGTTCCACTAAAATATTCGATAAAAAAATATAATGAATATCATATTTTTTTGTCTAAACATTGTTATTTTTTGAATTACACTACCCAATATTTGTATTCTATGCAATTCTACTTTTTTTTATTTTGCAATAATGTGTTTTTTATCACACAATAATAATATTTTTGTAAAAAAAATGATACAATGAGCGGAATTTCGTTGAAACATATAACTAAACAATTTTCAAATACTATTGCTCTTTCCAATGTTTCACTTGAAATACCACAAGGCTCTATATATGGTTTGTTAGGTCCTAATGGTGCCGGAAAAACAACTTGCATTCGAATTATAACTCAAATATTACATGCCGATACCGGTTCAATTGAATTATTTGAAAAGCCTCTAACTCTCAATGATGTTCAGATTATGGGATATTTACCCGAAGAACGAGGCTTATATAAAAATATGTTTGTTGGCGAACAAATTATGTACTTTGCATCACTCAAAGGAATGAGTAATAATGATGCAAAAAAAGAATGCACAACTTGGTTACAAAAATTCGAGATTGAACATTGGAAACATAAAAAAGCAAGTGAACTTTCAAAAGGTATGCAGCAAAAAATTCAATTTATTTGCTCAGTTATACATAAACCGCAAGTTCTTATTCTCGACGAACCATTTAGCGGATTTGACCCTATAAATGCCGAACATATCAAACAAGAAATCTTGGAACTAAAAAAACAAGGTGCTACAATTGTGCTTTCAACACACAATATGAATTCAGTTGAAGAATTGTGCGATTCTATTGCCTTGATTCATAAATCACACAAAATATTAGAAGGTACGGTATCGCATATTCAATCACAATATGCCAAAAATTCATATCGCATTTCGTTTAATGGATATTACGACTCATTTTTGGCTACACTTACCACTTCGTATAAATTAGTAGAACAAACCAAAACTAACGATATTACTACTATTACTATAGAATTAACCGAAGATATCGCCTCCAACGCATTACTCAAACATGTAATGACATTTGGAAATATTATAGAATTTAAACAATTAATACCAAGCATGAACGAAATATTTATTCATGCCGTACAAAACTCATCGACACTGTAATTATGCATATAATTCGATTAATATTTGCCCGTGAATGTAAAGTGCGTATTAGAAAACGTTCATATATTCTTATGAGTATTTTGGGCCCATTACTTCTTGCTGCTATTGTTATTATACCCTTGTTTTTGCAAAAAATAGAAAAACAAACCATTAAACAAGTTGCAATTATTGACGAAAGTTATATTCTAGGAGAAACCATAAAAGATTTCGAAAATTATAGATTTACAATCATTCAAGATACTACTGTAGAAGATTTTCGAAAACAATATCAAGCTTCGGGATACGATGCGGTATTATTTATTCCTAAAAACATCTATAGTTCCAATACCTGCATTTTATATTCACACGTATGGATAGACAATGCCCTGAAAGCGTATGTAGGTTATGTATTGCGACGCGATTTGGAATATATGGCTTTACTCAAAGAACAAGTAACCATAGAGACTATCAAACGCGTGTCGACTCCTGTGTTTGTGGGCGTTCAAAAATGGACAAAAGAGGGTGAATATATAGACGAAGAAGTATCGATGACAAAAAAATCAAATATTGCTATCATTGCAGCTATTATAATATACATATTTATATTTATGTATGGCGTAATGGTGCTTCGTGCTGTTTTGGAAGAAAAAACCGGTAGAGTTGTCGAAATTTTAGTTTCATCGGTCAAACCATTTCAGCTTATGGCTGGTAAAATTTTAGGAATTGGTACTATTGGGTTATTACAATTTATAGTTTGGATAGGACTTACCTATTCTATTGTATATGGTGCACAAGTTATGTTATTCCCCGAAACATACAATCCTACTCCCCTTCCCGAATTACAAGAATCATTGGGAAATACATCGCAGGGATTATTACAATTGCAATCGAATTCGCATATAGACTACGCGGTAAATGTATTTCAAGCATTAGACGGAGTAAATTGGATTGTAATGCTAAGTTCGTTTGTCTTTTTCTTTATTTTCGGGTATTTACTCTACGCTGCATTGTTTGCAGCTATAGGTGCTATGGTCGATCAAGATTCAGAAACACAACAATTTGTAATTCCTGCAACTATACCACTTATGTTAAGTATATTTTTATTGGGATACATTGTTACCAATCCTTCGGGTAATTTGGCGGTGTGGTTATCGTTTATACCGTTTACTTCGCCTATAGCTATGATGGCTCGATTGCCATTTGGTGTACCATACTGG
>MWCJ01000085.1 GCA_002069975.1 Bacteroidetes bacterium ADurb.Bin217
TTCAGCTATAAATATACAAAACAATGACTTATTTACCAAATTTTATTAGCATTTTCTTATCCGAAACTCAGGTTACTATATACAATGTTTCGTGCTGAGCTATAGAACTAATTCTGCCTGTAATTTGTACTTTACCACTTATAGTATTGGCACGAAACACTTCGCTTGGGGTACCATGTTTGGCTATAACCCCATTTGAAATTGCAAATACTTTGTGAGCCAACACACAAATTTCAAATACATCGTGACTTACCATTATCGTACATGCATGAAAAAGTTCGTGTGCTTTTTTAATCTCAAGCTGCAAAGATTGTCGCATTGTAGAATCAAGTGCCGACAATGGTTCGTCGAGCAAAAGTAACGATGGTTTTCGAGCTAATGCACGAGCCAATGCTACCCGTTGTTTTTGTCCTCCGGACAATTGATGTGGTTTGCGGTGTTGTAATTCTTGCAAATTAAATGAGTGTATCAATGATGTACACAATGCAGTATCAAATGGCAATGCCGCAAATTGAATATTTTGCAGAACCGTCATATGCGGAAACAATGCATAGTCTTGAAACATGAATCCAATGTTTCGTTCTTGTGTCGATATATTAATTTTATTTTTAGAATCGTACCACAAAGTTTTACCATATCGAATATAGCCTTCGTCGGGCGTAGTTAAACCGGCAAGTATTCGTAAAATAGTTGTTTTACCTGCTCCCGATTCGCCATACAAAGCATGTATATCGCCCGGATGCAATTGAGCCGAAAACGACAATGGTAGCGTCCCATGAGCGGTATGTATATTTTTAATAATATCTATATGAATTACAGCATGTTCCATGACGATTTATTTTTTTGCAAACTATAAATAAGAGTAAGAAGAACCAGTGCTATCACAAACAAAATAGTTGCATAGGTATTGGCAGCTTCAAAATTAAGTGCTTGCACCTGATCGTAAATCGCAATAGATGCAACACGTGTTTCGCCCGGAATATTGCCACCTACCATCAAAACTATACCAAATTCACCTATCGTATGTGCAAATGTTAATGCAATAGCAGTAATGATGGATGGTCGAATACTTGGCATAAGTACTTTAAAAAACGTGACACGTTTGCTCTTACCCAATGTAAACGAGGCTTCTACAATAGATTGTGGAACTTGCCGAAAACCATTGCAGAGGGGTTGAACCATAAATGGCAAACTAAACAGTACTGATGCTATTACAATTCCTTCGAAGGTAAATGCCAATTGGATATCCCAGTGTTGCAACAACCACTGTCCAAACCAATGATTTGGACTATAGGCTACCAATATATAGTATCCAAGAACCGATGGTGGCAATACCATAGGCATGCTCACCAATGCCTCTACTATAGGTTTAAAACGCACATTACTATATGCCAACCAGTAGGCTAAAGGCATACCTACACACAACAGAATTCCTGTAGTAACAGTTGACAGTTGAGCAGTTATAAGCATTGTTTCTATAAACTCTTCATCCATAGTGTTAGGGCATTATCGATATTTCATTCATTTGTATATATGCATCTACGTGGTCGCCTACATCTAAATCGAGAGTATGTAATGCTCGTTTGCTTATAATGGAACTAAGCTCAATGCTGCCACTTTGGAGATATACCGTACACAATATTTCTGATTTTATAATATTGCGAACCGTACACGATAATTTATTACGAATACTTATAAATCCCTTAAGATGTTTTGCTAAAATCACTTCTGTTTCTTTACAAATCAATGTTATGTGCAATTGTGGCTGCAACCATACCGGATAGTCATCGGTTACAATGAGCAACGCAGACATAGGGGTGCTTTCTACTAGGGTATCTACCAACACTATAGCACCCGAACGATGAATATTTGTAATTACTGCTGATAAGGTGTTCATAGTTTTTTGGGTATTACAAAACCATATTTTTCTAATATACTTTTCGCTTCGTTAGACGATACAAAATCGGCAAACGCAAACGCTACTGTATTGCCTTTGGCATGTTTTAACACAACAAATGCTTGTTCTAATGGTGCATGAGATTTTTCATTTAGTATCACATAGGTTCCTTTATTGATCATGGTAGGAGAAAGAACAATAGATAATGCAAGAATTCCCATGTCTGCATTTCCGGTAACACAAAACTGAGCTGCCTGCGATATATTTTCGCCGTAAATAATGCGTGTTTTTACATTGTCATATACGCCATAATATTTCATTGTTTCTACCGCTCGTTTGCCATAAGGAGCATGGTCGGGTTGTGCAATTGCAATACGCACCTTCGGATATCTTTGTAATGAATGTATTCCTTGAGAAACATCATACGTTTTACTCCACAAAACTATTCTCCCAATTGCATACATAGTGGGGGCGGTAAGCGTTAATTTTGCCTCTTGTAATTTTTTTGGATACAGAATATCTGCTGAGAAATATAAATCATACAGTGCTCCATTGGTAATTTGGTTATAGGCATTACCCGAAGAACCATATATTACTTGGATATCAGCTTGTGGATGTTTCAATTTAAACTGTTTTACCACAGCATCCAATGCAAAGCGTAAATCAGCCGCAGCTGCTATAGTTACCTTTTGTGAGTATGAAGCAAAGCTTAGACACATTATTATAATATGTAATACAAAAAATTTCATGCTTTTTTTTTATTTAAATCTGTCATCAGAAAAAAGTTGTTCAATGTGCATATCTTTATTTTTTTCAAGCCATCCTACACTCACATTGTCTCTATTATCGTATCGAGGATAAAATGGTTTTATGTCTATCAAGGGTGACCCGGTGAGCATATCTACTTGTTCTATATACAGAATGTTATAATCTACCTGTATGAGTTTAACCGTAGAGATTCCAATAGCATTGGGACGTTTGGGTGCACGTGTTGCAAAAATCCCGTGTGGTACGGTATCCATAAATGGTATTACCTGCAATTCGTAACCGGAAATATTGTGTAAATAATACAACAATGTAATATGCGAAAACCCTTCGATATCTTGTAAGCCTGGAACAAATTCAGGCAATAGTTCTATAAAACCACACATACCCTCGGCTGCAATTGGTTGAATAGGCATATTGTTTATATCGGTATGCGGAGTATATATTACTCCAATAGGTTTAATGAGAATTGATTCCATATAAAATAATTTTTTCGTTATAAACTCAAAAAGATAACGACACCCAAAAAAATTTACATTGCCATTTCGGTTTCTATTTGATTAACTGTTTTTTGTATTATAATTTGAATAACTGTATAGTCTTTAAGTATTTGTGCACCATATTGGGTAATAGCAGCTCCACCACCTTTTTGTCCTCCACGTCGCAATTCAACCACCGGCAGGGGAGCTACTCTATTTATATGTGTTACCGTGTTCCATGCATGTTGGTACGATATATTGAGTTGCTTTGCTGTTTGCAACAAACTACCAGTGTTATAAATTACGGTAAGCATGGTAACTTGAGTAGGTTGCAACACAAACGAATCGGAAACTTGAACATGAATGAAACAAGAAATTTTACCCATGACACGAACACTTTTTCTTATGTTCCTCTTCTTTGCAATCGCAACACGCACCTATAATAACTTCGGTAGATTTAATAATAGCAAACGCATCGCTGCCTACTTGTAAACCTAAATCTTCAATTGCATCTTTTGATATTATTGCAGTAATTATATTATCGTTTCCCAAATCGAGAACTATTTTTGCAGTTATAACTCCTTCTTCGATTTTAAGAACTTTTCCCTGTAATTTGTTTCGTGCACTGAGTTTCATATGATATATATATTTAATTATTTTTTGCCACAAAGACACTAAGTCTCAAAAGATTTTTCCAAACCATTACTCTTTCTAACTTTTCAAACTCATATTGTGTGAAACATAACCGAGGTATTAAAACAAGTACATACACTCGGTTATGCACAACAACAATGAAAAATTAGATACGATATTCGAGATGGTGGTAATCAAGCACGATGCCAATAGATATAATATGCTGATTTATTTGAATTTAGCAAAAAATATAAAACAAAAAATCCTACCATTAGGTAGGATTTTTAAGTATTTTTTACAAAAATGTAGAGAATTTTACCCTAAAATGTTACATGAAGCATTACAGCCGGTAAGCTATATTCAGCCGAAGTATATAATGATTCTTGGAAAAACCCTAAGGGATTTACCTGAAAATTATAACTAATTTTGTCTTGTTTTTTATATACATTTCCCGATACATACTTCTTCATCAACGCAAAACCACCTATAGCTCCCAGAGTTCCTCCGGTTATAATATATGCCGGATGCGTATGTTGTTCGGGCATTATGAGGTATCCTACTCCAAGCCCAAGCAATCCCCCTGATATTTCACCCAAACTTACCAATAGGGCATCTCCGGTTGTATAACTTCGTTCATCGAGCAATAATTTTGAATATGCAAGCCCCAATAAACTACCCCCGGCAACGCCATAAATATAGTATTTTTCGTCGCTTGGGTCATTTGCTGCAATAAAGGGAAGTGGCAGTGTTGATCCAAGTAATAGTGCATTGCGTATCATTAGTGCATCGCCAACAGGATAGTCTCGCTGATTGGCAATATAATTTCCGGCAACACCCCATGCCAATCCCGAACCTAATACAGTACCCCAGGTTGCTTTTTTGCCGGTAATATCAAAAAGCATAATACACGATAAGCCTTGAAGCAATCCAAAATCGACACCCAGCTGATGCACACTTGCTTGCCCTATCGACAAATTTTGCTTTTTTGCCAGATAATTACCTCCTAAACCAAATCCAACACCTCCGGCAAAAGTCGAGAATAATTCTACATGTTTATTCGTTTCATAATTTTTATCATATATTTTTCTCTGTTCATCAGAAATACTATAAACATAGCCTTCCGGATAAGTTGGTTTATAGTTGTATAGCACATTACACAAGCCTATACCATACAATAATCCGCGTGTTTGCCCATGAAACGACATGCTTGCTTGTGCGCGTGTAACTTGTCTGTTCATAGTAGTGTAGTACGGCAAAAAATAACTCGCTGCTGCCGAAAACATATAGGTAGCTATTGGTAATTTGGCACCGTTTGATTTATCTGCAGCATAAATTGTTGAAGCCACCGAATAATACCCTAAGCCTACTAATGTATTACCAACTAAAAGCATAGTTCTTCCATCTTGATTAAGCCCTTCTTGTCTATAATTTGAAATAATCAGAGACATACTATCGCGAAAATGAGAAATTTCTTGATATGTCCACGATGAGCGGTTTTTATAAAATCCTGTAGAATTCTTAAAACTTATTTCAATGGTAAATAATGAATCAGGCGACTGAAATAATTCTGCTCGTTGAAACCCGGCAACATTGGTAAATAACGAATATTTTTGAGCTATTTCCTGTGTAATAACAGTAATATTGTGTTGCGGAATTATTGCAACTTGTTTTTCCTGAGCTTTTAGTTGTGCTGCATAAAGAACAAAACTTATACAAAATAATATTTGTTTCAAACGGTATACTTTTAGGGTTGTATCACTTTTTATTTACAATTTGAAAACACATGGTAGTCTATATTTCTGTGGACAAATCTACATATTTTTTCATTGATAAAAATAAAGAAGACACGTGTTTTAATTTTTTATATTGCACGTGTTTGATAAATACGTTATATTTGTAGAGATTTTACAATAAATTGTTATCGGTATGAATACAAAACTAACGCTCACTATAGAAGATTCAATTATCATAAGAGCAAAAGAATATGCGAAAAATAAAAATAGAAGTTTGTCTGAATTAATTAGCAGTTATTTGAAAATAATAACCACAGAAGATATTAGTTCAGAAGTTGAAATTTCTCCGAAAGTAAAATCCTTAAAAGGTTCATTTAAAGCACCAAAAAATTTCGATTATAAAAAAGAGCTGTCAAATCAATTATCAGAGAAATATTTATAATCATGGAAAAGATAGTAATAGATACTGATGTAATTCTTGATTTTTTCTTTGATAGAAAGCCATTTTCAGACCATGCAAGTCAAATTTTATCACTTTGTGAATTACAAAAAATTCAAGGATTTGTAACACCTGTAATTATTAGTAATATTTATTATCTATTAAGAAAAACAGCTAAGCATGACAAAATAATTGCAAATCTTAAAGAATTACTAACATTTGTTGAGGTTTTAGAAATGGATAAAAATATAATTATTCAAGCTCTCAATTCTCCTTTCAAAGATTTTGAAGATGCACTTCAAAATTACGCTGCGGAAAGCAATTTAGATATTAAAATAATAGTAACGCGAAATATTAAAGATTTTAAAAGTAGTACTCTTGGAGTTATAACCCCTGAGAATTATTTGAAATTAAAAGATGCGAGTATCTAACTCATGATAAAACACAAACAATTTATTTTTTTTCCAAAAATTTTAACTGCACTTCATTTTCGCCACTACCTTCACTCAACTCATATGAACCACCATGTAATAAAGTCATACCAAATTCGAGGGCTGTTTTTACTAGAGCATAAAAAAATTGTTCGGCTTTTTCTACTTGGCAATCTACATTGAAATAACAATGTATTTTCTCTACATCATCGGCATCAAAGCGAATGATAAAAGTATTGTGTTCGGCAAAAACCAAATCATCATATGCCCAGGTAATTTCCAAACCAGTAGCTTTATCTATAATTAAGCGAACTTTTTCCAGCTCGCGAAATATTATCTTGTCATCATTAACTGCTTGAACCATAATCCAAATTGTTTAACGTTATCGGCATCAAATTCATCTTTGCAGGTATACAATTGCATGCGAATGGCATCTTCGAATTCAAACGACGAAAACGCATATCCTGCTTTTTTAATGTGCTGAAACAATGTTCCTTGCTCGGCACCTTCGTAACAAACCATACGCAAATCTTTATTTTGCGTAGCTGTTTGTATAAACTTTATGGCATCTTGAAGTGGCATAGGTGTAAATGTTTAGGTTACTGGAAACAATACGGTATCTAATTCGGTAAGTGCATTCAGCAATCGTTCTACATCTTGGTCGGCAGCGGACTTCATACCTATACTTTCTATTACGCAAAGATTCTGAAATTCTTCCATAAAGTGCAAATCGGCTACTAAGGCATCTGGAACTTCGGGTTTTACCTTTTTGGTCTGATCTATCAAAAAATCGAGCGAATGATGATTTGGTAATGCATCGTTTTCTATTAAAAAACTTACCATACACTGCTCTGCCGAAAGACAAATAATATTGGTTATAGCCTGATTGTTAAATTTTTTTCTTTTGTAAAGCCCCTTTGCTACCGACAAATATTGTCGTGCTTCGGTACGAATAGCTTCTGCATTAGTGTCTTTCATAGTGGTACGTTTTTTAATTACACATTCATTACATATTTTTTGGATAGATATAAGCCTATCACTTCTTCTTCGGTAAATACCAATTTACGGGTATGTGCTTCGTGTTTAATATAGGCAAGCAATTGAGAAACCGATTGGGTACAGGTAGTAATTCCTGTTTTTTCTAACACAAAATTCAAGGCTGCTCGTCCAGAATGTTTTCCAAACACAAACTTTGTTGGTCTCCCAATATCTTCTTTCGACAGCAATTCATACGAGTCGTTGTTTTCAATAATACTTCGGGTATGAATACCGGTTTCATGGGTTTTAACCATAGAACCGGTAATTGGTTTTGATTCGTGTAACCGCCGTCCCGATGCCTGCGACACATATTCCGACAATTCTGTAAGATACAGAGAATTGTATGGAACTACCGTATTGTAGGATTTTATGAGCGCCATTACCACCTCTTCCAAAGCGGCATTACCCGAACGTTCACCAATACCGTTAACCGTTACACTTACTGCATGCGAACCGGCAGAAATAGCGGTAAGAGCATTTGCGGTAGCCATTCCCAAATCGTTGTGTGCATGAAATTCAATATGTGCATGCTCCACCTCATCGGCTACGGTGCGAATAAGCTTGTGGGTAGACTGTGGATTGAGTATACCAACCGTATCGGCTAAGCGAATTCGTTGCACGTGCATAAATTCGGCAAGCGATGCAAAATCCTTGAGTATGGTTTCGTCGGCACGCGATGCATCTTGTGCACCAACCGATACAAACGAGAAATTGTCTTTGGCATAGCGAATAGTTTGTTTCATAGTAGCGAACAACCAATTGTAATCTTTGCCAATAGCCGACAGTTGCATGTGAGTAACAGGATACGAAATATGTATAGAATCTACGCCCGTTTGTTTTGCAGCATCTATATCGGCAAACAAAGCTCTACACCATGGCGTAATTCTACTTTTGAGACCCAAACCATGTAACAAACGCAAGTCCTGAATTTCTTGCTCGCCCATAGCAGGTATACCCGCCTCAATTTCTTCTACCCCTATTTGACTAAGCATACACGCAATATATACTTTTTCGTCAGTTGTAAACGAAACTCCGGGAGCTTGCTCGCCGTCGCGTAAAGTTGTATCGATTATATACATAATAATTATTAATTTTTAATTATAGAGCCACCTGCAATTCCTGGAACCTTTCAGACTTTAAAGACCTTTAGACATTCAGACACTGAGACATTCAGACTTAAATAATTAATCTGCTATCAAGTATTTTTCACATGCTTCGCCTTCTTCCAATGCATCGAGTATTTCGTCTATAGCTTCTTTGGTAATACCGCCATACCAATAGTTGTTGGGATGAACCACCATTATTGGTCCTTGTGCACATACATTCAAACATGCAGTGCTCGACACTGCTACGTCTAATCCTCGGTCGTTAGCTTCTTCGGTTATATACTGAATAAATTCTACGGCTCCTTTTTTATTACAAGCTCCTTGAGCCTCGCCGCCTATTCGGTATGAATTACATACCAAAATGTGATACGTTGGTTTTTTCATATACTTTTATATTTTATTTGTTATTTTTTGCCACTAAGTCTCTAAGACACGAAGTTTGAAAGAGCTGAATACCACTTTAACTATGAACTTAAAATTAAAACATCATCCTTCGCCTACGGCACTTCCCTTCAGCTGAAGCGAAACTAACGAGGGAAGATTTTCAAATATGCTTTGTGCAAATTTTTATAACCTTTATAACTTCCAACTCAATAATGCCGTCCCGA
Source organism: Bacteroidetes bacterium ADurb.Bin217 (assembly GCA_002069975.1). Classification (GTDB taxonomy): domain Bacteria; phylum Bacteroidota; class Bacteroidia; order Bacteroidales; family UBA1715; genus MWCJ01. The sequence goes on from MWCJ01000085.1 coordinate 9,130, forward strand.
TGGGACTTTGATGTATTGTTATTTATTTTTCTACCATACTATCATCCCTTCTATGTTGTAATCCAAATTTTTGATTCATTATTTATCTGTAATTTAATTATTTATAAATTTTCATTTTTTAA
>MWCJ01000086.1 GCA_002069975.1 Bacteroidetes bacterium ADurb.Bin217
TGCTACTGCTGCTACTACCGACTTCTACGTGAGCTACACAGCTACCGAAACTAATACCGGTAAACAATGCGAAAGCCCGAAATCGAAAGTATCCGTTGTGGTGAATCCGTTGCCTGTGGTAACCATTAATAATCTTGCAAAGCCATATATTTGTAATACCGATTTGGATATTACCCTTACAACTACAGTTAACAATAACGGTAATGGTAAATTGAGCGATGCATGGAGTATTCAAGGAGAAACTAGCGGTATAAATGCATCGGGAGTATTCTCACCAAACTTCAAAGGAGAAACCAGCGGTAACTACACCATAGAATATACCTATACCGATACAAAAGGCTGTGTGGGAACTACTACAAAAACTATTGCAGTACAATTTACCCCTGCTCCGGGCAAAAAAGATTACTTCGGACTTAAAGATGCAACAGCGACCGTAAGCATTGAAGCTATAAATTTAGAAACAAATTACGAAAAAGTACAATGGTACGATGCTTCAAGCAGTCCAAAATCAACAACAAATCCGTACCTTACCGGTGATAATGCAAATACTGAAATTAGCAAAAAATATTATGTAACACAATTTGTAAACGGCTGCGAAAGTCAAAAAACAGAAGTATTGGTTGACATCATCGACTGTCCTGTTCCTGCACCAAATGTAACCGTAACACCAAGTGCTACCATTTGTAATTACGATAATACTCCAAGTATTGAAGCAACCATAGGTTCTCTTTGGTTGGCTCCGGGTGGCAGACCTGCAGGTGCGGTAGAATTTAGATATTATACCCAAGCTACCGGTGGAACACCTGTTGGCACAAGCGCTGCGGGTTCATATACTCCTACAATTGATAAAAGTATTGCAAAAGTACATCAATATTATGTGAGCGAGTATAATCCAAACATAACTCCTAAAGCATGTGAAGGTCCTCGAACTGCGGTAACAATTACGGTAAACAAAACTCAACCTATCAGTATTATTGGACAAAAAGATGTATGCCAATATGAAGTCAACCCGGCACTTCAAGCAAAAGATGAACTTGGCAGCGGTACTGTAGAATGGTACGAAACACAACCAACTGTCCCAACAATGCTTACTCCCAACGGTATTGGTAAAAATTATACACCAAGTTTTACTGCAGTAGGATTACATACCATATATGCAGCACAACGAGTTAACGGATGTATGAGTGAATTGGCACAAGCAAGTTTTACCATTAAAGCTATACCAACAGCTCCAACAACTACTGCAAACGAAATATGCGAAGGTCAGACTCATGTGGCGGTAAGTGCTGCTGGTTCTAACATTACTTGGTATCAAAATGCCGATAAATCGGGTACAAAATTACTTGCTAATAGTAATACGTATACACCAACAGTTAGCGTAACTTCTACATTCTTTGCTTCGCAAACGGTAGATGGCTGCGAAAGTACTACAAGTCCGGTAGTGTATACGGTTAAACCTATTCCCGCAAAACCTACTTTTAAACCACAAGCAAACATTTGTTCTGACCATGCGGCACCGCTATTAGAAGCATTCGGCACACAAATAGAATGGTTTGATGCTGCTAAATTACCTATTGGTACAGGAAATACATACCAATATGTACAATCTACTTCGGGTAAAAAAGACTTTTTTGCAACACAAACAGTACAAGGATGTACCAGCGAATTGGCTTCTATGAGTTTTATGGTTTACCAAAAACCAAATACACCTGAAACTACAGGTGCAGAAATTTGTGAAGGTAAAGACCCAATTGTACTTCGCGCACAAGTTTCGGAAGATGTATGGTATTTTGATGAAAACGCATTAAACCCTACAGGCATTAAAGGTGCTCAATATTTACCGCAAGGTACTATTACTACCACAACATCGTACTATGTTCGTCGCGAAAAAGATGGATGTGTAAGTGATATTGCCGAAGTGCAACTCAAAGTAATTCCAAAACCAACCATTGTAATTACACAAACCAAACGCGACAAATGTGTATACCAAGATTCTAAAGTTATAGAAACAACCTTACAACCGGCCATTGGAGCAAATGATTACATTAAATGGAATATAACTTCGAAAGAAACAACTGCAAAAAATGCACAAGTAACCGAATCCTCTTTTAATCCTGACCAATATTTGGTAAAAGATGATGCTCTTGCAAAACCGTGGGTGTACACAATTAAAGGTACCTATTACGTAAAAGCTCAATCGGGTGATATTTGCGAAAGTAATCCAACAGAAATGACGTATACGGTATATCCTCGAGCTCGCAAACCTATTGTAGCAGAAACAACTATATGTAAAGGAAATGAAATTGAACCAATTCGAGCATATGGTAGTCCTCAGATAGAATGGAGACCTCAACATCCAAGTTTACTCAATAAAAATGATTTTGGTCAAGAATATAACTTTGCTAAATTAGGAATTACCGATTTAGATACCGGGTTATATGTATTCAATTTGGTAGATAAAACTGTATTGAAAAATGTATCGGATATTGATAGTGCCGGCTGTTACAGCGGCGAAACTTCTGCTACATTGCGAGTAGCTCCTGCTGCAGAAACTGAAATTATAGGAGATAGCACCATTTGTGAATATACAGCAGAAGAACTCTATGTATTAGCACATTCGCCCGAAAAACCAAGTCAGTATCGTTGGGAAGTAACAGGTGATAATTTAGATTACACCAAAGATGCAAGTTCAACAGCAGTTCGATATATTGACTGGGCAAAAGCCGGAATAGATACTATAAAAGTATATGAACGTACATTTTATGGATGCGATGGATATGATGAATTAATTGTAAATATTGCAGAATATCCAAAAGCTAAATATACGTGGTCGCTTCCGGGTGCTTCAAATGTAGTATGGTTTAAAGATAGTACTATTCAAAAAGACATAATCGAAACTACTATTGATGACGAAACAATTACAATACCAATATCATACAGCATGTATTGGAATTTTGACCAAGAATTATATGAAGGGTACGATAGAATTGTAGACTTTGAACAGAGAAATGATTATGTTGAAGCTGGTGGATATACATATGGTAAGAAAAATCCTGAATTAACAGTAATAAACGAATATGGTTGCGAATCGACTTATAAACAAGAAATTTTTATAGATATTCGTTCGGGAATATATATGCCAACAGCATTTTCACCAACAAATCCGGCATACAGTGTTCGTTTTTTCCACCCAATAGGGTATAATTTAGAAAAATGCGAAATTTGGGTATACGACAATTGGGGTAATCTTATATGGTATTCCGACGAAGTAGAAAATGGCATTTTTGTAGGAAAATGGGATGGAACCTATAATGGAGAATTAATGAAATCTGACACCTATATTTGGAAAATGGAAGCAAAACTTCTTGATGGCAAACAATGGGAAGGACTCCAACTGACTAACGGTAAATACGTTAAATTCGGATCAGTTACATTAATTAGATAAAACTAACGTTCATAGTAATATTTCAGAGGGTTATACATATTGTATAGCCCTTTGTTTTTTAATCCAGGAAATATGATACGCGACGATAACTCGCATATTAGCCTGACCATCTACCGTCCTCTCTACGTTAAACGTCTCCGCTGAACCTGTCTCGCTTTAGCGGAGCGAGATAGACTCATATTCGGAAAGCCTGATTTTAGTAGTGTATAGCATACACGAACACCAAAGTCATCCGATGAATATGTAACAAAGAACGATATATTTCCGAAAACCAATGTGTTTTGTAAGAAATTCATCGAATGACTAAATACCCATAATTTTCCATCAAACGGTTTCCAATGGTTATTTGTAACACCGCGAATATATTCATGTAAAAACAATATTGGGAAATCGTTTTGTCATTTGTAACCATTGATTTTGAACCATTTTCCCCAATTCATCTAATAAAATATAATCCTTGCTGCGAATAATCATATTCGCGCAATCGAATAGATTTACGGAAAAAAGATAAATACATAATAATGAACATTTTTTCAATTCAAATGCAACCAAATTTAAAAAAAATTAGTCCTATATGTTGGTATATTGTGTATCTTTGTACGAATTTTATCCTAAATAAAAAACTTCTTCTGATGAACAAATGTATATATACACTCATTTTATGTATATTCCTTACGTATACAGGATTTTCTCAATTTGTACCCATTACAAATTGTCCTACCATTAAAATCAATTCCGGAAATCCTGCATTTCCTTTTCCGCAATTTCTGGAATATAAAGCCGGAAAATCTTTAGCAAAAAATAATGCCGAAGGGGTAACCCACGCCGACATGGAAAAAACCATGCGCGAAGCATACGAAATAATGACACACAGATGCAGATATACCGGACAAACACATTGTGGTGTACCATATATTACATTCAATGAAAATTCAGTACCACATAATTTTAACACATTTGTTTCCGAAGGCGATGGCTATATATTAATTGCTGCAGCTATGTTTGCCGACCAACCAACATTCAATGGCTTATGGATGTGGATACACGATAATAGAATGAGTAAGGTTACCAAATACAAAGATTGCCAACCGCTTCGTGCCACACAAAAAACAGGTCCCTATATCGCAGGGTGGGATTGTAATGAAACAACCCCGGCAAACGATGGAAGTACACATTCTGCTTCTGATGGTGATTTTGATATTGCAATGGGCTTACTTATAGCATACCGACAGTGGGGCGAATTTATGTATCATAACGGCACATTGGTAAAAGATGCTTGCGGTAATCCTATTTCATTGAAAGCTGCTGCCGAAAAAGCTATTAAAGCTTTAGTAGATACCATTCCCGACTATATGGATAATGGAGTAATGGCAGGATACATGAGTGGAGTAATTGGTGTTGACGGCTACGTGAAAAGTGGAAATACGTGGGGAGAATTAACCATGTGGCGAGCTACACAAAACACCTACCCATGGGCGAAAGCATTACCTACCTTAGGTGGTAATTATGGTGCACATTATTTTGACTACAATGCACCGGCATATTTCAAAGAATTTGCACATTTTTTAGAAACCGAAGGGAATGGAAATACATGGCAAATAGAACAATTTAAACGAGCCGAAGCCTCATCGGATTGGCTTATGGGACAAGCTTATGCACAAGGACATATTCCAAATATCGGAAAAGTTTACAGTAGTAGTGATGGTACATTTACCTTTGGTTCGTTTAACTCCGGCGAAGATTTTCGTGCTTCGTGGCGTACTATTTTAAACTATGTATGGAACGGTAATCCAACTACAAAATGGGATCCGTTAACACATCAAGTTATACCAGGGGCAAATACCTATGAGCGAGACATGGCTCTGCGACATGCCGCTATGCTTAAAGAACCCAAAGCAGGAGGTACTGTCCGATGTAAAAAAATGGGGGCTTCTCCTGACCCGGGACAACCTTTATGGTGGGGAGTTGCTCAAATTCCCCAAAGTTGGGATTTAAATGGTAATATATTAGAACAAGCCGGTTCAAATTATGCATTAGGCACCGGAGCTCCATCAGCAGTAGCTTCAGGTGACCTTGAACTTATTGCCGATATGTATCGACAATCGGAATTAGTTTGGGATGATGCCTCTACCGAATCTAAAAACCTAACCGACGACCAACGATACATTATGAGTACCCCGAAATATTTTCATGGAATGTATCGAATACTCGGTTTATTAACAAACTCGGGAAATTTACATGCTCCCAAAGATATGATGCCGGCTGCAAATATGAAGGTGTATATGTCAGTTAATAAAACGTATGCATATGATGGCGATATGCTTACATATACCGTAGATTACAGAAATTACGGTAGTTTAGATGCCACCGGGGTAAAAATTGCAACCCCTCTCGATACTGAATATGAATTTGTAAGTGCATCAAATGGCGGAACATTACAAGCCGGAAGTATTGTGTGGAATATTGGAACTGTTCCCGGGTTTAAATCGGCTACAGGAATTCCTCCTACTACAGGCAAAGTTACATTTACTGTTCGGATTAAAAGTGCTCTGCATCCAATAATTTGTTTACAAAGCACTATTACAGCAAATAACTGCGATAGTTGGGTAAGCAACGAATACCCAAATAATGCTACCTATACTATGGAACGAAATTGTGTCGACATTTTGGCAAATCGCTCATTATCTGTAGCTAAAACTGCAAATAGAACCGAAATGAATCCGGCAAACGAAGTAAATTTCCGTATTGATTTTGAAAATAAATCAACTGCCGATTCATGGTTAAATGGTGGACGAGACAATGTAATACTTTCGTATGGTAATTTTATTCCTCCCGGCGGTGGATATTCATCTACTAGTTTTTACCAATTATTTAGATTCTGGAACGATGCTCAAGAAGCATACATAAATATGAATAATTATCGCATTTCGTATTTTATGAACGATGCTGCAGCTATGGGATTATACAATGCTACCACAAACCCAACTGGCTGGAATTTTAGTGTTGATAACCAAAACGATTTAGATAAATACGGGTATAATCCGGCTTCAGGTCCTATTACATTTGCGTATCAAAAAATACCAAACGGGAGCGATGCCAATGGTGCGTGGAATCAACGGTTAATGGTTCGATTTGCAAATACCCTGATGGCGACCTCAACACATGTATACGATAAATTAGATAGTAAATACTTGTTACATAAAGGAGTATGGGGACCTGCATTGATACGTGCAGTGTTAAGTGCAAATCCTACTGCCGATATGATAGTTCGTACATCCGACGACTGGTCGTATTCATCGACAGTTAAATCAGCATCACTCGATGGTCAAGGCGAAACATTTACACCAATTTCTCCGGGGTGGGCAAACAGAGCTACACCAAACAAACCAATTACAAATTATGCACGTCATTCATGTAGCCCCGACCGTTCAAATTACGATAGAATTTTGGTAGAAGAATTTGACGGATATACCTGGCGAAGAATTTTAGGACGAGGTCCACTTCCGGGAAAAGAAGCAGAATTTGTAGTTGTAGTTGATACCTTGCCAAAAGATTTTACATGGAAAGCCTTCAAAACAGACAAGGCATTAGGAGTAACAGCTACCTATACCCCTGCACCAACCGGAGCAAATTATTCGGGAATTATAAAATGGCAAATACTGCGGGCACCTGCCCTATGGCCGATAAAAATGTAGTAAACAAAGCATGGATTTATTCTTCAACCGATTCGCCTACATCGAGCGAAGCTCCGGTAAAAATTACCTGCGACTTTGTGCCAGAACCTATAACACCAACTTCTATTACAAAAACAGCTGATAAAACCACGTATGCTATTAATGATAATATTGTATATACAATAGACTATGTGCAAAAACAAGGAGCCATAGCTATAGACCCATTAACGGCAGCTTCTACTACATCAAATTGGGTTGCTCCAAGCGGTAGTCCAGGCTTACCTACAAATATTGGCGGCGACTTAACTGTACCTTGGTCAGACCCAAAATATATGTACCACAAATACTCACATGGTACCAATGGAACAGCTACATTTGTTATAGATTTAGGAACAAACGGCTGGAATAGTTTCTCACTCTTGTTCCGATATAAATCCGGTAAACCCGGAGCTGCAGGATTCGATGGTGTTGCTCTAAATATTTGGCCTGGAAAAAATGGTATTGGTGCCGGACTTGTCATTTCGTGTATGAATAATAATACATTGGTTCGTCGCGATGGCGAAACTTCTCCATTAAGCTATAGTTCACCTGCTACACCACTTACCATAACAGTACGTATGTTAGACGATAAAATGAGTGTGTGGGTAAATTCTGACCCCGAAACAAATACACCGTTGGTAACATATTCCGGACTGGATATACAAGCCGGATATGTTGGTTTCTATAATGGGAAATCTGATTCGGGATTGAGCGGTGGTGGAGATAATTCTAATAATTACCGTATCAAAAAATGGGACTCACGATTTGACTCCGCATTCGATTTAGAAATTTCTGATGCATTACCTACTGTTACATCGTTTGTAAGTGCTACAAATTCAGGAATTCATAGTGCAGGAAGAGTTACTTATCCAATTCTTGCAGGTCCGGTTTTATACAACACTCCTTTCCAATATAAAGTTACTACAAAATTGAATTCGTGTCCGGCAAGCGGAAAGATTGTAAACTATGCGTATGTCAATGGCTATGGATTCAAAAAGGATTCGTTGGCTGCCATGAATATTGTAAATTGCGGCGCTCCACCCTGTCCTGCAGCTCCTACAGTTACTCCAACTGTTTCACACTGTAAAGGTGCAACCGCTTCTGCTCTTACTGCTACAGGCACTGCTCTCAAATGGTATACAACTGCTACTGGCGGCACCGGGTCTACTACGGCACCTATTCCTTCTACCACTATTGCGGGAACTACAAGCTATTATGTTACACAAACAACCAATGGTTGCGAAAGTCCTCGTGCTAAAATTGATGTGGTTGTTGTTGAAACTCCAAAACCAACGGTAACTACTCCCGTTACTATTTGTAAAGATGCCATAACCGTACAACTAACTGCTACGGGTACAGCTCTTAAATGGTATAACAGTAGCAACACCTTACTTGCCGTTGCTCCTACACCTATTACAACTACGATAGGAAACACCGATTATTTTGTAACACAAACGCTTAACACCTGCGAAAGTGATAAAGAAAAAATTACAGTTTCAATTATTGAAACTACACCACCTACGGTTACTTCTCCTGTTAATTATTGTTTACAACAACCAGCTACCGCACTTACCGCTACAGGTACTGTGCTCAAATGGTACACGGCGGCAACCGGTGGTTCAGGTTCTGCAACAGCTCCTATACCTACAACAACAGCTGTTGGTACTACCAATTATTATGTGAGCCAAACACTCAATTCGTGCGAAAGTTCACGGAGTCTTATCGCGGTAAATGTAACTGCAATTCCCGAAGCAACTATTACTGCAAATAAAGTATCATATTGTGGGGCTACCAGTGATGTAACGCTTACCGTAACT
>MWCJ01000087.1 GCA_002069975.1 Bacteroidetes bacterium ADurb.Bin217
TAGAAGTTTGGCAGTTGGCCGACTTTTTCGACTACCTAAAATTGTTATCATTGTATCACTATCATTACTTTATAATATTTAATACATTTAATGATTTATACGAAAATTGAGCATACTTTAATTCATCGTTTTTGCTGAACCACGCACAACCAATCGGATGATCATAAAAGTTGTGATCTATTTTATCAACTACCATCTTTGGTCCGCCCGACTTCAATTGAACAACGTCGCCAACATTAATTTCTATTGTTTTCATAATTATTAGTTAGTGTTTTAGTTATTTAAAGGTTTTGGATAAGCATGACGTAAAAGTTAAATTTACTATATTATTTTGATTATAGTTTTTTGAGGTTATATAAATGGTAGATGAAACAGAGGATGATCTAGTATTGGGAGTTTTTAGGTTATATTATCGATATCTAACCGTGGAAAATGCTGATGGTGATATAACTTATGATGGTTTTCAAATCTATTTGGACATGGCACGAGACGAACTTACAAGACAACTAAGTTTACGAAGTATTGCCGAAACAGATATAACAGTTAATGAAGAAAGAATCGCATTATGTCATATCATCGCAGACAATTTTGAGATGGGCAATCCCGATTATTCTTTCAGGAGTCAGAGTCAGGCACCTGGTGTTAGTTTCTCTCGTGGTGATGATACAGGGCCAAGATTAGCATTAAATAAGTTGCTAGACAGCATTGAATTGGCTGTTAAAAGATCTGGTGGAAGCGGTGGTCGTAGAATAACACTAACTAGCATTAAGGATTCAACTAATTATCCGAAGCGTTATAAACGCACAGATATTCCCGCGTGGAATACTGCCGAAGAAGGGTTCGACTCCGAAGAAGTTAGTGATCTTGGACAATCAATCTATGATAATAGTACGACATCTTGGTGATTTGAATGCCAGCATACCCAAAAAGATTAAGATATACACATAAAATATATATCAGACGTCATATCAATGAAATCTATACTGGTACTGTAGTTCCAACAATACGAGTTGTTGGCTATCCTGATGTACCATTTAAAGTTATGGTAGAAGCTTCTGGTATTTGTAGAATAAAAATAATTGGAATATATAACGATGAAACTATAACAGAACGTATATCTTTTGGCGAAAAAGGTGTACAATATTCCCAAAACTTTTTTGATACGATAACATCCATTACTTCCAGTTATTATGTTACTGGTACTCAGATCACTATAAGTTCTGTTGATAGCGTCGGAATGCCAATTAGCTGGACACAGGAATTTGGACCGTATTGGTGCGAATTTGGACAGCATAGTGGTATGCAAGCACAAATAGATGCAAGTGCATTAGGACTAGGATCTAAAGTAATTCATTATGTCAGGGTAGAAAGACGAGCAGTCCTTACCAAAGACATGGAATTTACTATCAATAGTGGTCCAGAAGTTTATGTACCTATCAGTGACTTTGAAAATATTTCAATACCACCTAATTATGTTGCATCAGAATGGGCTTTCCGGGCGACAATCAAAACAATAGGTGATCAATAATGACCAGTGTTAATAAAACCATACAGTTCCTTATGGATGAACTTCGAAATCCTGATAATTTAATCGCTAGCATGGTTGACAATCAAATATTTTCCGGAATGCCACGAATTCCATCAACTCTTATTGCGCCGCACTACACTAGAATTGGTGTAGAATATTCTACTGAAAGCGGTGACGGCTACTTTTTTACTCCCCATCGGGACTTCGATAATTTAGACATAAAAATTAAGATATTGGTGTCCAGTGCCTACGGTGAAAATGAAAACTACTGCCGCGAAATCATGGAAAAAATATGCTATTTGTTTTCGATACATAGAAAAAAAATAACTACCGATTATAGAATTTTCGTTGACAATGTGCAATCTGACATTATTGAAGAAAACAATGAACGTTGGAATGGTACCATCAATATGAGTGTTAGGCAGTTTGAAAAAATACCAGAAAACATTACATGAGGGTTTCGTAAAACTACTATTTTCCTATTTATTTTGATTATGTTTTATTCAAAGTTTGCGGTGATTTCATGCGTTTATATGATGCTTATAAAAATGGTGAAATAACCAGGACCGAATACCTAGCGTATTTGGATTTTGGCTATAAGCCCAGTGATTCTGTGTTTCTAACCCAAAATAGAAGCACTGAAATGGTAACAATTTCCTACCTGTCTATGGGAAACAATTATAACTGGTCCATTGATGACGGCGAATCAATGATGGGTTATATTGGACCTACTCAAGATCTTACAAATGCTGGAAATATCAATAATGCCGGCGATATTTTATTCTGGTATAATGATGGGCAAATTGTTAATACTGGAACAATAACAAATACTGGCAACATAACACTAAAATCTATACTAACAGACTAAATTATTGTGGTGAAGCAAGATGGAAGAAAGGATTGTTTATTTAAAAGGGACCGCAAATATGCGATCTTCTGTTGAACCAAAATATGGAATATTAACAAAAATATTATTATACATTATGAATAAATTTAAACAATGAGAGTGATTTATAAATGGTAGCAAGTGGATTTACTACAGCCGAAATGAATACGGTTCTTGGTTTGCTGTTTGGTGCTTCTGGAAGCCCCTTTACAGCACCTGCAACGCTTTACATTGGATTAGCAACTGGTTCTGTTGCCGCAGATGGTACAGTAACTGGTGAACCAACTGGAAATAATTATGCGAGAGTAACTGTAACAAATACCGGCACTAATTGGAATACAGCTGCTAATGGTACTGTTGATAATAAATTGGCATTTACTTTCCCGCAAGCATCAGGCTCCTGGGGAACCGTTGCAAACTTCTTTATTGCAACTCACCCGACCGATACTGGTGATGCGGTTATTGCTTATGGTGCCCTAGGAACTTCCAAAGCAATTACAACTGGTGATACTGCTAGTTTTGCTGCTGGTGACCTTGATATTACATTGACTGCAACAACATGATAAGTATGATTAAACAAGTATCTTCTACTACATGGAAAAATATTATTAAATCCAAAGGTTCGCAAGCAGAACAAGATGCATTTTTAAACGAAGTAAAAACATATCAACATAATTGGATGATTCGTAAGCAATCATTATCTGCGAAATATAAAGGGGATTTAGAAAATCCAGAATATATAAAAGCCAAAAAACTTCTTCAAAAAGAAGTAGAACAAATATTACTTGCTTATGGATTTTATGAAGAAGTATAATAAAAATGCATCAAGGTAGTGTATACCATGGGATTTCATAGTGTGGATTTGATTGAATGTTCACCTACTAGTGCAGGAAAGTGGACAGATTGTGATCTGGATACTTATATTGCTGATCTTCCCGATGATGTATGTGGTGTACAACTTTCATTTAGAAACACTAGATCAACAGCTTTATATGTCTATCAGATAGCAGCTAGATGTAATGGAAGTACATTCGAGTTATATAAAGAATTATATAGAAAGACACAAACAACTGTAAGTATTGGTGTAGATGCTTCAAAAATATTTGAAGTAAAAATAAGCAATACCACATATATCGACGTATTCATATCTGGATATTATACGGGAACAGATATAACATTTTTTGTTAACCCTGTTGATAAATCCACTGCAACAATTAATGAATATGTTGATGTTGATTGTTCTGCCGATGTTTCATCTAGTGCAGTTGGCGTATTTGGACATATTTGTAATAATAATGCAGCTATCAAAAGTATCAGTATTAGAAAAAATGGTAGTACCGATGACCGTTACTACGGACTAATGAAAAATTTTTCGGCATTGGGTTTTATAATCGGAATAGATGAAAATAAAATATTTGAACAAAAAATAGAGTCAGCTGACATAGATATATATATTAATGGATATATTGATAGTACCGCAGCAGTTTTTAACACAAATGCCACCGATTATTCATTAACGAAAACCGAAACTCCTGTTGATTTAAATGCCTTGCCAAGTGGTGCAATTGCCGGAATATACGAAGTTGTAAATGCATCATCATCAGAATACTCATATTTTTTACGAAAACATGGATTCACTAATTCTAATTATCAATTTGTTAATAGAAGAAATTATAGTGTTATAGAAGGGTTGGCACAGGGTCAAATTGCAAATACTACTGTCGATTTTTGGTTGATAGGATATTTCTTGTCAGAAAAAATTGCAATAACACCTAAATATGGAAAGATGCTGAAACATATAGCAACGAGGTAAAAATGTCAAGAACTTATTCGGTTAATTTTGAAAATGTCGCAGTAACAGCCGCTCAAGATTTTTTTGAATTGACACCTTCTGATGATCATCCAATAAAAGTACTTGGATTATTTTTGTCACAATCCACAGATGTTGGTGATAGTGAAGAAGAGATGTTAAGAATACAAATCATACGAGGACATTCCACTAGTGGTTCAGGTGGATCGGCACAAACACCCGTACCGTTAGATCCTTCTGATACCGCGGCTGGATTTGCAGCAAAAGTCAATAATACTACAATTGCATCCGCTGGCACAGGATTGATATTACATTCCGATACATTTAATATTAGATCTGGTTTACAAATATTTTGGACACCAGAAACATGTCCAATAGCAAATCAAGGTAATACGACAATAGTGGTTCGTTTACTTGCTGCTCCTGCGGATTCTGTTAAAATGGGCGGAACCCTTTATGTTGAGGAATTATAATGGCAATAGGTTTTCAGAAAGTGTTCGAAACGGAATGCTTAATTCAATAGAAACCACGATTGGTACCAGTCCAAAATTGGTAATACGCATCTTGGACATTTTATCAAAAAATTCAAGGTGATTCATATAGAGGATGTTTAAATAGTATTTTAAATGGTGCAGATGGCTATAATATACTAGGTGCTAGCAGCGAAACAGATGAACATGATATTTGGATTCATTAGGAGGTATTAAATGCGAGGAATATTTAGACATAGACCAAGATTTATAACTCGCAAAAGATTTATATTTTCAAAAAATTCCGATCCAAATGTCATAAGTTTAATTGGTAATATTAATTTAAATTCTATTAGTAATAATAATTTATCTGCAGAAAAAGAAATTTCTGGTCAGATAATTAACAATATTCAAATAGTTATGTTATTATCAAATTTTATTAATATTATTTCTAGTATTATAAGTAATTCAGAATTAACAACAACAACTATTTATAAAAATATAATATTAACAGGACAATCAATAATTAATAGTATTGTTGAAGGATTACAAGAAATACAACGTAACTTATCTGGTGCAATTTCAACAATAACAAAACTAGAAAGTACAGTAATAAAAACTTTTGGTATAGCTGGTCAATCAATAACAATTTCAAATGTCACCAATCAATATATTAGTATTTTGAAAAATATAACTGGTTTAATAAATACTATTTCCGGTAACATTGGTACTTTATCAACAGCAAAACAACTTGGTGGACAAATAATAACCACCATACAAACAACTGTATTATTATCTGCTATTATTGGTATTATTTCCAATATTATAACTAACTCAGAATTAACAGCATCAACTATTTATAAAAATATAATATTAACAGGACAATCAATAATTAATAGTATTATTGAAGGACTGCAAGAAGTACAACGCAACTTATATGGCATAGTTTCAACCATAACAGAACTAGAAAGTGCGCTAATAAAAACTTTTAATATTGTCGGACAATCAATAACAATTTCAAGTGTTACCAATCAATACATAAGCATTTTGAAAAATATAACTGGTATAATAAATACTAATATTGTACTTTCGGCTATTGCTACTATTGTTCATGTTGGTTTTGTTGCACTAACAGGTCTAATAAATTCTGGTAGTACACTACTTTCTAACATTTTAGCAAGTAAAGAAATAACTGGTCTAGTAAATAATACTATAATTATAAACAGTAATATTTTAATACTAAAAAATATAGTAGGATTAATAAATACTAATGTAATTATAACTAGCAGTATTTCAAGAATTAGAAATATAATAGGATTAATAAATACTAATATAATCAGTAATGCAACTGGAAAAATTTCTATAACATTACTAGGAACAATAAATAATATAATATCAACCAATAATACTACATTTAATATTATAAAATCGTTATCTGGAACAATAGATAACATAATAACTGTTTCAAATAACTATATGATAGCCATTAAAAATATTATTGGTTATATAAATACTAATATAATATTGAATAGTATTGCTACTATTGAACATGTAAGATCGGTAATACTTACTGGTATTATAAATAATAATGTTATTACAACTTCCCAATTATTAGCAAGTAAAACAATATCAGGAACAATAAATACAATATCTACATTGAGTGGTACAATTTCAAAACTATTTAATATAGTTGGTGAAATATTAACCAATACTGCAACAGGTAGTTTAGCAACAGTATTTAAAACTATTACTGGTAATGTAGAAAATATAGTATCACTAACAAATAATTATTTACTTGCTAGTAAGAATATTATTGGTTATATAAATACAATATCTACATTGAGTGGTACAATTTCAAAACTATTTAATATAGTTGGTGAAATATTAACCAATACTGCAACAGGTAGTTTAGCAACAGTATTTAAAACTATTACTGGTAATGTAGAAAATATAGTATCACTAACAAATAATTATTTACTTGCTAGTAAGAATATTATTGGTTATATAAATACTAATATATTATTAACTAGTATTGCTACTATAACTCATATTGGTTCTGTAGTATTAACAGGTATTATTAACAATACATCAACAATAACAAATACTTCATTAATTGCTTTAAAAACATTATTGGGCAACATAACAAATAATATTGAAATTACTACAAACTATTTGAATATCATAAAAACTTTCTATGGTAATATATTAACAAATACGGTAATTACTAGCAACCTAAATGCAATTAAGAATTTAATAGGCTATGTGGAACACAACATATCACTAACAGGTATTATGAATACATATAACCTGATTTTATTAACTGGTCAAATAATAACATCTATTATATTAACAACACCAATATCAGTATTGAAAAATATTACTGGCATCATATCAACTAACAGTATATTTACTACTACCTATGAATTAGCAAGAAACCTATCAGGTAATATAATAACTACATCAACACTATTAGGAAGTTCGACTAGAACATTATTACTATCTGGTATTATTTCAGTAAAAACATATTTATCAACAATTGCATCTACAGTATATCATGCTAACATAAATGCAATAAGTAGGTTTATAAAAGACTTTAGAGGTGGCTCAAGTAGGTTTATAAAAGACTTTAGAGGTGGCTCAAGTAGGTTTATAAAAGACTTTAGAGGTGGCTCAAAATTATGAGAATTGTTGAACAAGAAAAAATATATGTTGGCGCGGTTGGCGTTGTCATAACATTAGCCACCGAAAAAGATCTAACATCGGCAACAGTAACAGAAATCCACGTCAAAAAACCAGATGGAACCGCTGTTAAATGGTTAGCTACTGTGGAAAATAATGAATCCTTGGTATATACTACAGTAGAAGATGACTTAGACATTCCCGGAAATTATGTTTTACATGCATATGCAGAATGGTTAGACTTATCAAAATCTTTAGGTAATTCTGTTGTTCTAAAAGTATATGCAAAATATACATAAGTGTTCGGACGTAAAAGTCATTTTTCATTACTTTATTTTGATTAATAACTTTATTAGGAGATTATATTTATGACAGGTACACTTACTATGGCAGGTGGCGAAGTTACTTCCACTGTCGCAAAATTAGATTATCAGGTACAAATACCAGTTGGACCTGCTTCTTTTAGTTCGGGAACATGGACCGCAACTGATTCATCCAATGTGATATTTGTTACACGGACACCAGCAAACACCACGGAATATTACAGTTTACCTATTATAGTGCCGAGTAGGACAACTGCTTTGAAAGGCGCTAAACTCAAGTCAGTTACCGCTGTTGTAACACTAGGCGGAACTCTAGACACCACCAACGACGACTTTGAAATAAATATTATTAAAGTCACTACGCCTGTTGACGGTTCTGCTCCTGTTGGTTCTGTACTAGCCGGAGATTCAGGCGATGATTATCCAACTGCGCAAAATACTAAAGCCAAAAGACTAGTTTCTGGACATCATACTTTTGTGGTAACCATACCCACCGATGAACAAGCATTTATGGCGGAAGGCGAACAATATTATGTCAGAATAAAAATAAAAGATAACGCAAATGCCGACCTGACTTGTGTGTTGAAAGGGATGGTTGCCCAATTCGACATGAACGTTTTATAAGCATATTAGTTTCCAAAACATAGCAAGGAGAATATTTTTTATGGCAAATGTTGGTTCTATCGCCACGGCTCGCGGTGAGCAATTCACGCATGCGCATGTTGCATCCCTATCTAGGTGTAATTCTGGATTTTATGTACTTTCTGGTTGCGACGTTCATCAAGCCGGAACGCCAGGACTTAGTGTAGTTGTGGATTCTGGTTATATTTCTTCTGGATTTGCAACGGCTAGAAAAACAGTTTCTGGAGGAACATTAACAGTGGCCACT
>MWCJ01000088.1 GCA_002069975.1 Bacteroidetes bacterium ADurb.Bin217
ATTTGCTAAATTTGGATCTTGTGAGTTGTATAACGTGGCACCAGCTATATGTCCGCGTTCAAATTCTCCTGGTGTGCGAATGTCGGCTACTATTCCATTTTTACGTTCCACGAGTGATTTGAACTCGGTAGCTGTTACGTTTTTGTATGTCTGAGCATAGGAAACGTAAGTAAGTAAACTACAAATAATTACAAGTATTTTCATCGGAATACAATATTAATTTTCAAAGGTAGGATAGCTTGTCCCAAATATTCGGGACAACCCACATAACTTGTTACATATAATAATTTGTATACTAAGTTATTATTCATCCTACTTTGTGTTAACCATATTTATAATGTGGGTTTCATATGAATACTTTTAATCTATAATTTTGCCTATTGTGTTTTTCATATCTTCTAAACTGGTAGAATATACATTCATTGCTCGCCAACTCATACCGATATTTGAGAATCCCCCATCGTTAAATAAGTTTTGCATTGTAACTTTTTTAGTTAAGTCGGAGAACATTACTATACAATAGTCTGCACAATCTTCGGCAGTAGCATTGCCCAGAGGCGACATACGTTCCGAGAAGTCTAACAAATCTTCTAAACCTTTAATTCCTTGTCCGGCAGTAGTAAGTGTAGGCGATTGCGAAATAGTATTTACACGAATTTTTTTGTCGCGACCATAAATATAGCCAAAACTACGTGCTATAGATTCTAACATAGCTTTAGCTTCTGCCATTTCGTTGTATCCGTAAAATGTTCGTTGTGCAGCTATATAGGTAAGTGCTATTACCGAACCCCATTCGCTTATGGCATCGAGTTTTCGTGCCGATTGTAATAATTTATGAAATGATATGGCTGATATATCGAGCGATTTCATCATATATTCGTAGTTAAGGTCGTCGTATGGTCGTTTTTTTCGTACGTTTAGCGACATTCCTATAGAGTGGAGAATAAAATCGACTTGACCACCAAAATGTGCCATAGATTCTTTCAATAAATTTTCTAAATCTTCAACACTCGAAGCATCGGCGGCTATAACTTTTGCATTTAGTTTTTTTGATAATTCGTCCATTTCGCCCATGCGTATTGCCATTGGGGTATTTGTTAATACAATTTGGGCACCTTCTTCGACTGCACGTTCTGCAACTTTCCATGCTATACTCATTTCGTTTAATGCACCGAAAATAATTCCTTTTTTTCCTTTTAGTAAATTGTAACTCATAGTATTATATTTTTTTTTATTGTAATCCTAATAAATGTTTTGCATTTTCTATAGCGGCAGCAGTTATCTGTTTTCCGCTCATCATTTTTGCTAATTCTTCTATTCGTTGTTCGTTTGTTAAAGCCACTATTTTTGTAGTTGTTGTGTTAGACGTTTCTTCTTTGAAAACCTTAAACTGAAATTGTGCTTTTGCTGCAATTTGTGGTAAATGGCTTATTACTAGTACTTGTAAATGTTGTGCCATATGTTGCATTATGGTTCCCATTTGGTCGGCTATTTCGCCCGAAACGCCGGTGTCTATTTCGTCGAATATAATTGTTTGCAACGATTTAGATTTGCTAATTAAAGCTTTGAGGCACAGCATTACACGCGATAATTCTCCTCCGGAACTTACCTCGCCCAATGCTTGTTGGGGTATGTTTTTGTTGGCCGAAAATTTCATTTCTACTATATCGGCTCCATAGGTATGTAATTGTTTGGAGTGAATAAGTTGTATTGAAAACGATACCGAAGGCATTCCCAATTTTTGGAGCATTTCTATAATTGTAGGTTGTATCATTGCAATAGCTTGCTTGCGGCTATTGTGGAGTTGCATAGCAATATCGTGTACTTTTTGCTCTTGTAACATACATGCATCTTGTAGTTCTTTGGAATCGAATTGGGCATGTTCTATTGTGTGCAATATTTCTTGTAATCGGTCGCGTTCTGCAATAAGTTGTTCAACAGATGGTACCGAATATTTGTGTAAAAGTGTATGAAGTTGGTCTATTCGCGAATGAATAGCATCGAGTTTTGAAGGGTCGAAATCGAAATGAGCGTGGAGTGTATCAATTTCGCGAGCAATATCGCTTAGTTCTATATATGATTGATTCAGTCGTTCGCTTATTTCGGTAAATTCTTTAGAAATATGTGCTTTTTTCTGAAAGGCATTGCAAATAGTTTTTAGTGTTTGCAAATTAGCACCATCGCCTTCGAATACAGATTTAGAAAGTTCAAATAATGCTATTATTTCTTCGCCTTGTTCCAGCATCAGGGCTTCTTGTTCTATTTCTTCGAGTTCTCCAATACGCAAATTTGCTTGTTGCAGCTCGTTGCATCTAAATTTTGTGTATTCTACATCGGCAGAGTGTTTTGCTATAGTTTGTTCAAATTGGAGTAATTCCTTTTGTTTGAGTTGTAAGGCTGTGAATTCTTGACTGTATATAGCTTGCAGTTCTTTGTTGTTGGCAGTGGCGTCTACTACTTGCAATTGAAATAATGATTCGCGAAGCAATAAATTTTGATGCTGTGAATGAATATCGATAAGCGATTCGCCTATTTCTTTGAGTGCTTGTAAGCTTACGGGGGTGTCGTTGATAAATGCTCGTGATTTTCCTTGAGGTGTAATTTCGCGGCGAAGGGTAGTTTGTGGTTCAAAATCTACATCGTATAGTGTAAATAGGGGTTTGCAATGCTGATTTTGAATGTGAATTTCTATTTCTATAATGCTTTTTTGTTCAGAATTTTTGAGTACCGATGTGTCGGCTCGTTTACCAAGAACAAGCGACAATGCTCCTAATATTATAGATTTTCCGGCACCTGTTTCGCCCGTAATCGATGTAAGACCGGCCTTACATTGTATTTCGAGAAAATCTATTAATGCGTAATTAGATATATATAAACGCGTTAGCATATTATTGCTTTATTTTATGAGTTTATCGTATTCGGCTGCATTGGCAGGATTTAATTTTTTTGCCAAGGTATTGATTCGTTGTTTTTCTTCGGAGGTACCTTCAGTAAAAATTTGAATAATTTCGTCTTTTTTAGCTAAGAAAAACACGTTGAGCAACAATGCACTTGGACGAACACGGTATACTTTTTCTAATTCGGCTACAGCTTCCATGATTTGTTTTCGTCCATCGGCTGTTTTATCGTGCATTATATCTAATCCTTGTCGGTGATAGAGGTATAGTGCTGAACGATAGCCTGCATAGGTAGAATTAAGTAAATTTTCTATAAGCCAATAGCGGTTTTCTTTTTCGTTAGTTAACCAGCCACTTTCGTTGGAGGCATTGGCGGCACTTGCAATATTTTGTGCTTTTTGAAAATACAGTGCTCCACCTTGCGGGCTGTAAGTATCGAAATCTAAGCCTAAAACTATATAAGCATAAAACGACAATACTGACGAAAGGTTAGATATATAGCTGGTTTCGCTTAGTTCAATGGTTTGATTTTCTTCGAATTGAAAATTGAATTTTTCGTCGACGTGATTAAATATTGTAGTTGTATATGTTGAATTATATACCGGACGATTTGATTGTATTTGGAGTGTTCCTGCAAAATTTTTGTTCGAAAATTGTTTGGTAATACGTAAATTCAATCTCATTTCTATTTTTTCGTGTTCTTCGAACTTGTTGTCGGTCCACACGCGAGTATTCATAAATTCTTCTATGGTTTTGCTTAAGTTATTAAACAATTCTTTGTCGGCATCGGGGATATCGGAATACTGTACCGACACTCGGCATCGTAATTCTTGTGAATATAGAGAATTCCACGATAGTATTACACAAATAAATATGATATAACGAACTAATTTCATGCGAGTTATAGTTTTATGTTATTTTGCGGTTAGGTATTATTTTTAATTTTTAGTTTGTATTAATGTTGCTAATGTAAGTAAAATATCTTTTGCAACTTCTGTTTTTTTCTTTAATTCGTACTCTACAGTTTTACCTGTAACGTCAATTATTGTAATTTTATTGGTATCGTATCCAAAACCGGCTCCTTGGTCGGTTAGAGAATTAAGAACTATGCAGTCGAAATTTTTTTTCGAAAGTTTAGCTTGAGCGTGTTCTAAGGCATTGTGAGTTTCGAGTGCAAATCCGCATACTACTTGGTGTGGTTGTTTTATAGCACCTATATGCATAGCTATATCTGGGGTTGGGGTAAGTTCTATAGTAAGTGATGATTGTTTTTCTTTAATTTTTTTGTTGGCAACAACTGTAGGTGTAAAGTCGGCAACTGCGGCACTTAAAATTGCGGCATCGCACGATGTGAATTCTTGCATAGCAGCTTCGAACATTTGCTGAGCCGATACTACATCTATTCGGGTAATATTGGGGTGTTGTATGTGTAATTGAACCGGACCGGTAATGAGAACAACTTCGGCGCCTTGTTGGGCTGCTTCTGCAGCTAAGGCAAATCCCATTTTTCCGGTAGAATGATTTCCAATAAAGCGAACAGGGTCTATAGCTTCATAGGTGGGACCGGCTGTAATTAGAATTTTTTTTTTTTTACGTTGCTTTGTTGGTCAAAAAAATTGGTTACATACGTTACTATGTGTTCGGGTTCTGCCATTCTGCCTTTGCCCAAGAGTCCGCTAGCAAGTTCGCCTTCGGTAGGTTCTACAAACGAATTGCCGAATGATTGTAAGATTTGAATATTTTTTTGTGTTGCAGGATGTTGATACATATCCATATCCATAGCCGGAGCTATAATTACGGGGCAACGAACCGATAGATATGACGTAAGTAATAAGTTGTCGGCTATACCATGAGCCATTTTTGCCATAGTGTTGGCTGTGCATGGAGCTACAAGGAATGCATCGGCCCACAAGCCAAGTTCTATATGACTATTCCATGCTCCGTCGTCGTACGAAAAAAAGTCGCACAATACGGTATGTTTACTAAGAGTTGCGAGAGTTACAGGGGTTATAAATTCTTTGGCAAGGGGAGTCATTACTATTTTAACATCGGCACCTTGTTTTATAAGCAACCGAGTAAGCGTTGCAGCTTTGTATGCTGCAATGCTTCCGGTAATTCCTAAGAGTATTTTTTTTCCTTGTAACATAGAATATAGTGTTATTCTACTTCGGGTTTTCTAAAATATATTTGTTTGTCGATAAATTCTTCTAACGCTATTAAAACAGGGTTAGGAAGACGTTCGTAAAATTTAGAAATTTCGATTTGTTCGCGGTTTTCGAACACTTCTTCTAAATTGTCGCTAATAGATGCGAATTCCTCTAATTTAGCATCGAGTTCTTTTTTTAACTCAACTTCAATTTGATCGGCACGTTTTGCAACTATTGCTATAGTTTCGTAAATATTTCCGGTTCCTATTTCCAAGTTAGACAAATCGCGAGTGATTGTAGAATTTGGAGCTTTCGTTTTTTTGTAATCCATACTCAATATGTATTTAAACTATATTTAATTATTTACTTTTTGAATTTGTTTTTGTAATTGTATATATGTTTTTTCGGCATCTTTCGACCATTTTCCTTGCGGATATTCATCAATATACGATTTATAGTCTTGTATAGCCATTTCCATACGTTCTTGTTGTTTTGCTTCTACACTGTTTTGAGCCAAAAGGTACGCCGATTCGAATGTAAGATACAGAATTTCTTCGCGATATTTAGAATCGGGATAGTCTTTTAAGCAATTTCGTAATGAAATAACGGCAGCTTTGTAGTCGCCAATATTGTAGAACAATTTGCTGTTTTCGAATGCTTTTTTCTCTAATTTGCCTCGCAATTCGCTTATGTAATCGTTGCTTTGTTTTGTGTAAATGCCTTTGGGGTATTTATTTATATAGTTTTGAAAACTTGCAATTGCTTTAACGGTATAGGTTTGATCTAAACTAAATTTTGGTGAATTGTAGTAATAGCTTACTGCTGCAAAATATTGGGCTTCTTCGGTAAAATCGCTTGTAGGAAACGATAGAGTGTAGCGTTCGAAATAATAAGCTGCCATAAGATAATCGCCTTCTTCGTAATAACAGCGTGCTATAAGGTAGTTTATTTTTTCGGCTTTATCGGACAATCGAAAAGCGGGTAGAACTTTTTCTAATAATTCGTATGCTTTATAGTATTCTTTTTGTTCGTATAATTCCACGGCTTTATTATACTGCTTTTCGTAATCGGTAGATGTTAGCAATTTTTGATATTCGCTTTTGCACGATATCATAAGCAATATAGCTCCTATGTAAAGTATTTTATGTACCATAGTTTTTTTTATGGGTTGCAAATTTAGTATATTCTGTTGTAAAAGAGAGTTTTTTTTTACATTTTATTTGAGAAACTGTTTTTTTTTGTAAATATTTCGCAATTTGTGAGAAAAATGATGAGTTTGAAAGTTTGAAAGTTTGAAAGTTTGAAAGTTTGAAAGTTTGAAAGTTTGAAAGTTTGAAAGTTCGAAAGTTTGAAAGTTCGAAAGTTTGAAAGTTTGGGAGTGTGAATTCGCATCTAGTGTTGGGCAAGCTGCTAAATCTACGCATTAACTTCATTATTTTTAACGATTCCTTAATTGAATGGCTTTTGGTAAACCCGTAATTCGGTATTTTTAATATTGTGATTTTTTTATCGGACAATAATGGTTTTTTTTTGTAAATATTTCGCAATTTGTGAGAAAAATGATGAGTTTGAAAGTTTGAAAGTTCGAAAGTTTGAAAGTGTGAATTCGCATTGCATATTTTATATCTCCTGCTTATCTCAATTAAAATAAATCGTCGAACGGAGATTTAATTTGTTGAATACTTTGAGTGCTTACATGAGTGTAAATTTCGGTGGTTCGCGAACTTTTGTGACCAAGAATTTCTTGAATATAGCGAAGGTCGGTGCCGTTTTCGAGTAGGTGTGTGGCGTAGGAATGTCGGAGCCAGTGAAGTGTTACTTTTTTGTTGATATGAGCTTGCGAAACTGCTTTTTTGAGAACGCACTGAAGGCTTTGTTCGCTGTATTTTTCGCCTTTTTGTTGTCCTTCGAACAGCCATGTTTGAGGTTTGTATAGTATATAATATTCGCGGAGCATTTCTGTGAGTTTTTCCGATAGAGGTATAATTCTGTCTTTTTTGCCTTTGCTTTGGCGAATAAGTAGAATGCCACGTTTGCTTTGCACATCGGATGGAATAAGGTTTATAAGTTCGCTTCTTCGGAGTCCGCACCCGTAGGTGAGGCTGAGCATGGTTTTGTGTTTTATGTTTTTAATTCCGCTTATTATTTGTTTAATTTCTTCTTTGCTCAAAACATTTGGAAGTAATTTTTCTTTTCGAGGGCGTTTGAGGTCGGTAACTTCGAGTTTAGATTTAAGAATTTCTCTAAAAAATATTTTGGCACCGTTTACCACTTGATTTTGATAGGAGCTACTCAAATTTTTGGGGATAATATAATCGTTTACAAATTTTTGCATGTGTAAGTTTGTAATTTCTTGGGGAGGGGTAGGCAGGCAAAATAGCAGGAATGCGTAAGTGCATTCTGTGTAGGTATTGATGGTAGATTCGCCGTATCGTTTGTGCGAAAGATATGATTTGAATGTGTCGATAAGTTCTATAATTTGTGGCGTTGCAATTGATTTTGAGATTTTGGGAGGCACAACGGCAGGGGTTTCTTGAGGTTTCGATTTTTCGATTTTCACGTACGGAAATCGGTTGGTAAACATTTCGTAAATAAAGCGTGCGTTTGTGGGATTGTTTTGAATTTCCCATCGAAATTTTTCTTTATTCCATTTTCTAAATTTGAGTAATTTTATTTGTTCCACTTCGTATTTATCGTAAGGAATATAGAGATATATGGTGTGCGAATGAATTTCGATTCTATAGTCTGATTGGAAATTGTGTTCAGGAAAATTGGAGGCGGTATTGTTGGATTGGTTGGTAATTGTATGATTGACAATAGTTTGGTTGTGTGTGGGTTGATTTGGTAGGGCAGGAGAGCACGGAGTGTTTGCAAAGCACTCGAAATCTGCCATGGAGCTGATAGTGTGTGTGGGGAATTTGGAGCAAATAGTATGAAACGTATCGGCATTAAAAGGCACGTGCCAGAGTTTTCGGGAATTGCTCCATCTATAGTTTTTAATAGACTTAATAGTATTGACATGTGTTTGGTTGAATGAAAATGACAACGCAATGCGAGGTTCATCATTCACAATGATTTTAGAAATATTCATAGTAAGCGGCATTTTTTTGTGTTGTTGTAAGCAAATATACGATTTTTTATTTATTTTTGTATAAAATACGCATTATTTTATGGGTTTTAATAATTTTTTTGGAGTGATTTTATTTATACAAAAAACATCATTTGTCATACATACACAACATATTTTGTTGCATATATATGACATTGTAAGACCTATAAGGTAGTTACCAGCAAGCGTAAAAAGACAGAAACGACAGTATAAAATTGAAAGTAAACCATTGTGAAAAGACAGAAAAGAAATGAAATATTGAAAGAACATAGAATCAGCCGACAC
>MWCJ01000089.1 GCA_002069975.1 Bacteroidetes bacterium ADurb.Bin217
TGAATTTAAAAATAAAGTTTTATCTTTGAAAATAATTAATACAAGTTATCATAAACAACCTTGTGAAACTTGACATATAGTCTTTATAATTTCACCACAATTTCTTTTCCCTTATAATCTACAACTTTCGTCATTTTTTTTGCCGTTTCTATTCCGGTACCGGTAGATTCAGAAACTACAACAATAGAGAATGTACGTGTTTGCAGCATACCCGGATATGAACCTTTGCGTGCGCCTATAGTAAGTTCGCCAGTGCTATTGTTCCATGCAAAATCTATGGTAGAGTATATGCCTTTTTCATAATTATATCCATCATTTTCGTCTTCGTACAAACTAAACGTTCCATTGGCTCCTTTGTAAATTCTAATCTCGAGATTATCATATGGTTTTTCTGTTGTGTATTGCACAAAGGGTCCCATAGGTATAATTGATCCTGCGGGCACGTACAGCGGCATAGTTTCTATGCGGGCATCTGCGGTTATAGTTGTGCCGCCGTTATATGTTTTGCCTGTCCAAAAGTCAACCCATTGTATTCCTTTAGGCAAATACACTTCGCGTGTTGTTTTGCGTGTTTCTTTTACTTTCTCGGCAGCAAACAAACTCGGAGTTTTCCATTTCAATACCATACGGGCAGCACCTGTCGATGTATTTTCTGTTTCCAATTCAAATGTATACGATTTGCCGGCTTCCAATTGAATTACCTCGGTATACTGTTCTACACTGGTATATACCATCTTCAATTGTTTACCATTTATACGAATTCGTTTGGCATCGAACGATTGTAAATGAAATTGATACGGGCCTGTTTCGGTAGGATTGATAGTACCGTTCCACCGAATAGAAAACATAGAATCGGTTACGTATGAAGGTCGACCAGTATACCAAAATACATCAACATTGGAAACAATAGTGTCGGCACCTATGTTTTTGTATGCTTTGTCTTTGAAAAATTGTGCATGCAATCCTTGGTTACCTTCGGCTGTTTTGAATACCGCATTTGGAATAGCTATACTTCGTAATGGCGGTGTATATTTTTGATGCTCAGTTACCGGACATGCCATGAGCGATGGTCCAAACATAAACTGGTCGTCAATATTATACACACGTTTGTCATCGGTATAATCCATAGCCAATCCTCGCATAATTGTATAATCTTCGTTGGTAATTTTCCACGCTTGTGAATAAATATATGGCATTAAACGATATCGTAAATTATCAAATTTTATAAGAGTAGGAATAAATTCTCCAAATTCCCATATTTCGCGAGGAGTTTCGGAACCATGTGAACGAAATATTGGAGTAAACACACCCAATTGAAACATACGGGTATATAATTCTTGGTATGCAGGGTCTTTACCTCCATTACAGAACACGCCATCGTATGCGCCAAGTACAAACGCACCTATATCAAATGTCCAATAGGGTACTCCCGACATAGAATGGTTTAATCCTGCAGCAATTTGATGTTTGTAAATATCCCATGCCGCACCTATATCACCACTCCAAGTTACAGCAGCATTTCGCTGTTGCCCTGCATATGTAGAACGAGTAAGTATAAACTGCCGTTGTGTAGCATCGGCACGCATAAGTTTATGTAAATCAGTTGTCATTATAAGCGAAAATGCGTTCAAATATCTATCCCACGAACCAAGATGATTTTTGCCAACTTTATTTTTCATTTCATAGTCGGTAGATTCTTTGGTCAATGCATTGGTAACATCGGGTTCGGTACTATCTATCCACCAGCCATCCAGACCAAAACACCACAAACCACTTTTTAGGTATTGATAATATAATTTGGTAGCTTCCGGATTGAATGCATCGTAATATTTGAATCCGGCCCATCCTACAGGTTTATACAAAAATCCTTTTTCATTCATTTCTTTATAAATTGGAGTATTGGGACCAAGGGCGGGCCATATAGAAATAATTGCATGATAATTCATAGCATGGAGCTTATCCATCATTTCTTGCGGACGAGGAAATAAAGTTTTGTCGAAAAACATACCGCTCCAATTGGTAGCACCATTCCAATAGTCCCAGTCTTGAATCATATTATCAATAGGGATTTGCAATTTTCTGTATTTTTCCGCTACAGCCATTATCTCAGCCTGCGTGTCGTAGTGTTCTTTGCTTTGCCAGTATCCATATGCCCATTTGCCAAACATAGGTGCTTTACCTGTAAGGTAGCGATAACCCGAAATCACTTTGTCGGCTTTTTTGTCGGCTATCAAATAATAGTCGATATTGTCGGCAACATCCGACCATATTTTTGCCCCTGCATCGGTATCGGTAAATATTGTTTTAGAATAATTGTCCCACAATATTCCGTACCCAGCAGTCGACCACAGAAACGGAATTACCGCATCGGTATTGGTTTGCACCAATTTCACCTCTTTACCTCGATAATTCATATAGCCGTATTGGTGTTGCCCCAATCCATACACCGCTTCGTCGTTGGACAATGCAAATGTTTGTGCTATACTCCACGCTTTCTCGTTTGGCGATACGTAGGGGGTAAAGGCTGCTGCACCTTTTTCTGCAACAATTTGTTTATTATCTGTATCAAAATATGAAACAGCACCATCGGTCTCAGAAATTTTCACAACTAATTCGGCCGATTTCAATTGAATATTTCCGTTTGATTGCGAAACAGAAATGTCGAGACTTTGCAAACTATCTATTACAACCATCAAACTTGTTTTGGAGTCGGTAGAACCTGCAGTCCACTTTTGTACACGTACAATAGAATTGGTGTAGAACTGAACTTTTACATTCAAACTATCAATAAGAACCTGCACTCCATTGGGAATAGATTGATACGGTAATTTGTGTGAACAACTACTCAGAATGAGACTCAAAAAAACAGAAATTACAAATAAACTTTTCTTCATATAAACAGTATTTAAAAGGATTACAAAACAATAGCGGATTCTAAAAATTCAATGATAAGGATGCATTTACATGTGAATTTTTAAAATTCCTTACTATGTACATACACAAATGGTATATGTATATAGTATTTAATATTAAATTATTTGAAATTCAGAAGATTACTCCCAAATTTTCTCCATCTCCTCCAATGTTTTTCCTTTGGTTTCGGGAACCATTTTCCACACAAACACAAACGAAAGTATACTCATTACCCCATAAAATCCGTAGGTTACCGCACCGCTGTATTCCATCATAAACGGATAGGTAGACGATATAAAATAATTTGCTGCCCATTGAGCTGCTACTGCTACTGCCACAGCGGCACCACGTATTTTATTAGGAAATATTTCTGAAATGAGTACCCAACATATTGGTCCCCAACTCATCATAAACGATGCTGTATAAATCATAATAAACACCAATGTACTAATGCCTATAATTTGCAAATACGACAATGCTGCTATGGCAAACATGCCTACCGCCATACCTATAGACCCTACCATGAGCAAAGGTTTACGTCCCCAACGGTCAACCGTGAGAATAGCAACTACAGTGAAAACAACATTTATGAGCCCCATAACCACTGTTTGCAGCATCGACGCATCTTTTGCAGCACCCATACTTTCGAATATACGTGGGGCATAATATAATGCCACATTTATGCCTACAAATTGTTGGAACACCGATAACAATATACCAATAATAATAACTGTTTTGCCAAATGCAAAAATGTTATTTGAATGATGTTCTACCGTATTTTTAATTTCGGCAAAAATTTCTTTGGCTTTATCTACGCCATTGATTTTGGTAAGCACTGCCAAAGCAGAATCATCTTTGTTGGTTAATGCCAAATAGCGTGGAGTTTCGGGGACAAAAAACAGTAAAATTCCAAATAATCCTGCCGGTATAGCTTCCGACAAAAACATTTGACGCCAGCCCATATCATTTATCCACTCTATAGTTTGCCCTTTGGCTATTCCATAATTTACAAAATATACCACCAACATACCAAAAATTATGGTAAACTGATTGAGCGAAACCAAACGCCCACGTAAGTGCGCAGGAGCAATTTCGCCAATGTACATAGGACACACAGCCGAAGCCAAGCCTACACCAATTCCACCAATAATTCGGTAAAAATTAAACATAAGCAACAATCCAATAGTAGGCTCTCCTTTGGTGAAAAACAAAAATTCGGGATATCCCGAACCTAATGCAGACACAAAAAATAATGCAGCAGCTAACATCAATGATTTTTTTCTACCTAATTTTCGCGAAAAAATACCTGCTAAAGCCCCTCCAATAATACACCCTATGAGTGCACTAGATGTAGTAGCACCATGCACAAGTGAACTTAAACCTTGACTGGTTATGAGGTATGCCTGAATTGATTTTTCGGCACCCGAAATTACAGCGGTATCGTATCCAAAGAGGAGTCCACCTAAGGTAGCAACAAATGTAATTGCTGCTATAAATTTCATATTTACTTGTGTTTGCATAGGGTATGAGTTTGGAAAGTTAGAAAGTTTGGAAAGTCTATAAAGTAGGAACGTGTATTTTACCACTCGTTCCTACTTATACCTTTTTGATTTTCAGCTAAATATACTGATTTATAAGTTGTTCTAAATATTCTTGTTTGCCACTAATCATCGCAGGTTCACCAACCTCTTTTGCTATTGCATACATATCGGTAAGCGAAAGTTTGCCGGCTTCAAAGTCAATTCCTTTTGCAGTATTGAACGAAGCATATCTGTTAGCCCGCAATTTTAAATAATCTGATTCTCGTAAAATAGAATCGGCAATAACTAAAGAACGAGCAAATACGTCCATTCCACTAATATGAGCAATAAATATATCTTCCAAATCGGTAGAATTTCTTCGTGTTTTTGCATCGAAATTTATACCGCCGTGGGTAAATCCGCCTGCTTGTAAAATTTCGAGCATAGCCTCGGTAATTTCATATATATTAGTTGGAAATTCATCGGTATCCCACCCATTTTGATAATCACCTTTGTTGGCATCTATACTACCCAATTTACCTGCATCTGCAGCCATACGAAGTTCGTGAGCAAACGAATGACCTGCAAGTGTTGCATGATTAACTTCTACATTTAATTTAAAATCATCTATCAAACCCTGAGCATTTAAAAATCCTAACACTGTTTGTACATCTACATCGTATTGATGTTTTGATGGCTCCATAGGTTTTGGTTCAATAAAAAATGTTCCGGTAAAACCTTGTTTACGAGCGTAGTCGCGAGCCATACGCAAGAATTGCCCCATATGATCCAATTCCTTTTTGGTATTGGTATTGTGCAAACTCATATACCCTTCTCTACCGCCCCAAAACACATATCCGGTACCACCTAATTCTATAGTAGCATCTATTGCATTTTTCACTTGTACCGATGCATTAGCAACTACAGCAAAATCAGGATTGGTAGAAGCTCCATTCATATAGCGAGGATTACTGAATACATTTGCTGTTCCCCACAACAATTTCACACCCGAATCAGTTTGTTTTTGTTTGGCATACGATACCATATCGGCAAGTTGTTTTTCTATTTGAAATACCGAACCATCGCCAGCCACATCGGTATCATGAAAACAATAATAGGGAGCACCTAATTTCGAAATAAATTCAAACGCTGCATCCATACGTTGTTTGTTGGCATCGGCTACATTCGAAGCTTGTTCCCAAGGGAAATTTTTGGTTCCCGGACCAAAAGGATCACCTCCGGTGCCACAGAGGGTGTGCCAATATGCTACTGCAAATCGCATATGATCTTTCATGGTTTTACCTGCAACAACTTGATTCTCGTTGTACCATTTAAATGCTAAAGGATTTTTTGATTCTTTTCCTTCGAATTGTATTTTATTGATTCCTTTAAAATACTCTTGATTTCCTATTACTACTGCCATTATGTAATGTTTTTTTAAGTTTTATAAATAAATTCAGAAAATTCGATATGCATACTCCTACCGAGTGCTTTAGAATCTACAAACACCAAATTAGGAGTTTGTTATTCACAAACACAGAACATACATTTATATCAAAAAATTCTCAGTTCTCAGTATCTTACAATACTATACAAAAGTAAAAAAAATATAGTAACACATTTGCATCTTATTGTAATAATTACACAAAGATATATAAAAGAAAATGAAAAACAAATAGGAATTGATTTTTTTTGCAGAAAATTAGCTTGCGGTTATGAGATATAAAGAATAGTTTATCTAATTAATCGAAAAAAGCACTTTACAGATGTTCGAATAGAATTTTACAGGCTATTGCTATGAGCACTAAACCACCAATGGTTTCCATTTTGAAAGCATACAATTTTTGAAATTTACTACCCAAATACACTCCTACAAATGATAATAAAAATGTAGTAAAACCTATAATAATTATTGGAACAACTAAATCCATTTGAAGAATTCCGAAATTTACACCTATTACCAATGCATCAACACTTGTAGCAAAAGCCAAACCTAACAAAACAATATGCTTTTTGGGATTAAAACAATGCTTATTACCCTTAATTGCATTTTCGTATATCATTTTACCACCAATAAAAAGAAGTAAAACAAAAGCTATCCAATGATCATACTCTTGAATATACTGCGATAGCTCTTTGCCGGCTAACCAACCAAACACAGGCATTACTCCTTGAAAAAAACCCATATACACAGCTATAGGTAATACATCTTTAATTTTACACTTTTTTAAAATTAATCCTGCCGTAATAGAAACCGCAAAACTATCCATAGCTAAGCCAAACGCTATAAGAAACATATCTATTAATGCCATACCGTTAGAAATTTTTGGCAAGGTACAAAAACTAAAAATTCAGAAGTCCGGTTTCGAAAAAAAATTATATGTTCATACCGACCTTATGGGTTTGGTAATTAAAAAAACATAATATGTTATATTAAATTGAAAAAAAATGTACTTTTGTAATATTCAAAAAAAAGTTACTAAAACATTTGAATACGAATAAGAATGAAAGAGAAAACTAAAGAAATAGCTGCTCGCATAAAAGAATTGCGCGAAAAATTGGGAATAAACATTCAAGACGTAGTTTCTAAAACTACAATAAATAAGTATGATTATACCGATTACGAAAGTGGTATGATAGATATTCCGGTAAGTGCTGTATTGCAAATAGCAAATTGTTTTAACGTAGATATTTCTGAATTGCTTACCGGAGAAACGCCTACCAATAGTGGCTATTCTATAACTCGCAAGGGCGAAGGGGTAAGTGTTGAACGTCATTCTCAATACAAATATCAGGCTTTGGCTCATGATTTTGTCAACAAAAAAGGGAGTCCTTTCGTTTTAACTATTGATGCCAGCGACGAAGAAGTTCACTATAATCATCATAAAGGTCAAGAATTTATTTATGTACTTGATGGTACTATAAAAATTTACTTCAAAGACGATGTATTTAGTCTTAAAGAAGGCGATAGTGTGTATTTCGATGCCAACATCCCACATGCGGTAAAAACAGAAAATGGTGAACGAGCTAAAGTATTAGCAGTAGTATCGTAACCTATTACAAATAAAACAAATAAAAAACCCCATTCATAAAATAACCTATGAAATGGGGTTTTTTATGCAATAATCATAGTATTACATTGAATATTTGCCCTCCGATTCGGGTTGAAAATGAATTTTTTCAATAGTAATTTTGGTAGGACCGGCAGGAACTATCCATTCGATTTCATCGCCTACTTTATATCCTATAAGAGCGGTAGCAATAGACGAAAATATTGATATTTTATTTTCGGCAACATTAGCTTGCTGAGGATATACTATTTGAAATGTAACATGTTTTGTATTTCCTGCAAAAGAAATTTCGACAATTGAATTCATAGTAACAACATCTCCCGGAATTTTTTCGGGTTTTAGCACTTTTGCATTCGTAAGTTCATGCAATAATTTAGTTGCTTCTACAGCACTTATTGTTTTAGATTGTTTTGCTTGATTAAGACATTGTTTAATCCGCAATAAATCAACACTGTTAATAATTAATTGTGACATACGTTTTAAAATTTACATAAAAACAGCAAAGATACATAAAATTACAAGCCTATTCAATGGTGTAACATGGTCATAAACACTCATTTATTTTATATTTTAAAACACTGTTGTCCGAAATAAAATTTCATAATTATCTGAAATGCTCTATTAATAATGATTAAGCAAAGTATTAAAAAAATATGATACTTCATTTTTTGTATATTTTCTTGTTACTTTTTAACTCCTTACGTCGTTGAGCTCATTCGCATACGAATTTCGGTTCTACAGCAAAAAAATAACCAAAAGTGCCGCCATGCAATACGTAATCTAAAAATATATTCGTTAATGCTGATTTAGCAAAATGCCCATGA
>MWCJ01000090.1 GCA_002069975.1 Bacteroidetes bacterium ADurb.Bin217
TAATGCTTTTTATAAGAATTCGATTCTCTTCGTTACATATTTTCAAAGTAGCCCGCTACATTTTCAAATATGTGCCTTGATAATCAAATCCTTATAAAATCTGAACTTAAATAATTACATCGAGTTGACGTTAAATAGTGAATTAGAATTTATTAAAATTCTATTCAAATGTGAGATATATCATAAAATATACAATTGAATAAAAAATATTTTATTATTGCAGCAAAAATTATAAAAAACATACAAAAATGGAAAATGTAAGAATTTTAAAGGATACGACTTCGAATCCTGCACCACTTGGGCTTGCCGGTTTTGGCTTAACTACTATGTTGTTGAACATTCACAATGCAGGGTTTTTTGAATTAAATACTATGATTGCAGCTATGGGTATATTCTATGGAGGATTAGCGCAGGTAATAGTAGGAATTATGGAATGGAAAAAAAATAATACGTTCGGCACAGTAGCATTTACAAGTTACGGACTATTTTGGTTAACATTAGTTGCTATTTGGTTTATACCCGGAGGCGAAAAAGTTGAAAAAACAAGTGCGGCTGGAATGGCTACGTATTTAGCATTGTGGGGTATATTTACAGTATTTTTATTTGTTGCAACTTTTAAAATCAATCGAGCATTGCAAATAGTATTTGGATTGGTAGTGCTGTTATTTTTATTGCTTACTCTTGCGTATGCTACTCATTCTAATCCACAACTTTCGCATGTATTTCATACATTAGCCGGATTTGAGGGGATAGTATGTGGGGCGGCTGCATTGTATACCGGTATGGCACAAGTAATAAATGAATACTATGGTAAAATAGTATTACCTATTGATAAAAAACGTTCATAAATTTATTGTCAAATTACACTTGTTGTAATATGACGCTAAATAAGAAACCCTTATAATTTTATTATTATAAGGGTTTTTTTATAAAATATTATAACATATTCTATGGATTCAATAATTTTTGAGAAATATGCCACAACACAATGCCGCAAGTAACTGATACATTAAAGGAATGTTTGGTGCCAAATTGCGGTATTTCTAAACAAATATCACTTGCAGAAACTATATTGTCTGAAACGCCAAATACTTCATTCCCAAATACAAGTGCATATTGTTTTTGATTGTCGGGTTCAAAATCTTGCAGCAGAGTACTCCCGTCAACTTGTTCTACACATAGTATTGTATAGCCTTGTGTTTGCAAAAAATCTATAGCTTGTTGTGTAGTTTCGAAGTATGTGTAAGGTACCGATAATTCTGCTCCCAAAGCCGTTTTGTGTATGTCTTTGTTTGGTGGACAAGCTGTAATGCCGCACAATAGCATCTGCTCTACCAAAAAAGCATCGGCAGTGCGAAACATGGATCCTACATTGTTGGCGCTCCGAATATTATCTAGTACTACAACTATCGGATTTTTTTTCGAGTCTTTATATTCTTCGGCGTTTTTACGCTCTAACTCGGGAGTCGTAAGTTTTCTAAAATTTTTTTTCAATGGTAAATGTTTTAATTTTTATACCTTGGGGGTCAAGTATATCTAAATAATACTTGCCTTCGAATACTGTTTTAATACTTATTTCTGTTTCGGGACTTTCGAGTGTTTGTTTGAACATACTTTTTGCCATGCTTCTATGAAAATCTATAGAATATCCACGAAATTTTGTTGTTTTTAATAGAATTGCATCTTTACCTTGAACTCTATAACAACTAATTGTAAACGGTAAACTATCTTGTACCCAATATACAGAAACAGTTATTTCCGATAAAGGGTCTGTTTCGAGTGTTTGTTCGGGTATGCTTGCTGCATTCCCTTGTATTTGCGAATATATGGTAGTTTGTAAACAACATATAAACAGTATTATTAACAGTGTTCTCATACTTTGCTAATTTTTTTTAAAATAATGAATACTAAATAATTATAAGTTTTTTTTGGCGAAAAACCTGGTGTATTCTCAAAACTTATAAACACCCGTAAAATTATAAAAACTTTTTAATTACTTTTGCTTTCGAGTTTTGAAAATTGATTTTTTATAAGTTTTGAGTATTTGTTAACTGTCGCATGAAATTGTCTCGCATTATTTTTCTTTTAAGTTTGTTGCTATTAGTTGGATCTGGTGCATTTGCACAATATGATGACGATGAAGGCGGTTCGGCACGTAAAGCATCCGGTAAAAAGGAAAAAGTAAAAGCTCCCAAAGTACAAAAGTCTGGTGCTAAGCAATCGAAAACACGTGAAGACTTGTTTAGAAGTAGTGTTAATAAAACTACCTATTTGAGTAAAAAGGAACAACAAAAGTTAATCTCGAAAAAAGAACGAAAAAAAGAAAAACATTATAAAAGTACTCGCGGTGACATGAACAATAAAAACACCGTGAAGCGAATGAAAAAATCTGAACGTCATTCGTATAAAATTAACAACAAAAAACAAGGTTCTTTCCTAAAACGAGTGTCATATTCTATTAATCCCGAAACGTCTAAAGCTCGTCGAAAATCTTCAAGTCAAAACAAACGATTACAAAAAAATCAGGAAAAGGCTCGCGATAAATATGAAAGTGCCGAATATGGAAAAAATGCTAAAAAGAAGAAGAAAAAGAAAAAAATGCGTGCTTTTTATAATCCATTAAGCAAATAATGTTGGTGGGATTTTCTTCATATCCTAAATATTGTTTTTATGAATCGTTTTATTATTAGTATTGTATTATTTTCATTTATTCGTATTGTAGCTTTTTCTCAAAATTGCGATTCACTCTATATTCAATCTCTTAAAATTTTCGATGCTTCCAATATAAAAGAATCTGCTGTAGTCATAGAGTCATGCATTACTCAATGTCCTGCTCAAACTAAATATTATATGCATGCAGCTAAGTGCTATTATCAATTAAAACACTACGATAAAACTCTTAAAAATTTGCAGTTAGCTCTTGCTTCCGATAGTATGCATGTGCCTGCGTATGCTCTTCGTGCTCAAATTCTAATGAATGCCGAAATGTATAGTGCTGCAATTACCGATTACGAAAAAGTGCTAACTCTAATCCCCGTAGCCGACTCAACTACTTCTATTTATAGAGTTAATTTAAGTAAAGCATATTTAAACACCAATCAGTACCTTAAAGCCTATACAATTCTAAAAGAATTATATGTTGCCGATTCTCAAAATTTGGAGTTGCTTACCAATCTTTCGGTGTGTGCTATGAAGCTCAACAACGAGATGGAAGCTGCTTTGTATTTACAAAGAATTTTGGCTATTAATCCAAATTACACTGCAGGGCTTATTAATCTTGGTTTTTTCATGATTGAAAAACAAGAGTATTCTAAGGCTATAGAATATTTTAATAAAGCCTTATCTATTCAGCCGCGCGAAGCATATGCTCTTAATAATAGAGGATATGCATATTATAAACTTGGCAAATTCGAAAATGCGTTGGAAGATATTTCTACATCCTTATCGTATGACCCTTCCAATGCTTATGCATACAGAAATAGGGCGTTTGTTTACAGTGCTACAGGTCTGCTTAAAGAAGCGTGTTCCGACATTCAAAAAGCATTGCAATTAGGCTATATTTCTATGTATGGCGACGATATTTTAGTATTGCAAAAAGAGATTTGTGCCGAGAAATAATGCAAAACAGATTTGATTCAGATGCTCTAAATTGGGATGCAAATCCTACAACTCAATTACTCAAACAGGCTATTGAAAAGGAATTAGATGCACATGTGCAGTTCAATCCGAATTGGCATGTTCTCGATTACGGTTCGGGAACCGGTAATATATTGTTGCATGTATTGCCTAAAGTAGCTCATGTTACCGCAATGGATAATTCAATGGGAATGATTGAGGTGTTGCGTAGTAAAATTCCGTTACCATATAGTAATGCTGTTACTACAATTTTACACAATGCCGATACCGACCATTTGCCGAAACACACATTTGATTGCATACTATCGTCTATGACTTTGCATCATATTAAAGATACTCAAGGGTTTGTATCTGAATGTTTCTCTGCTCTTACTCAATCGGGAAGCTTGATTCTGATAGATTTATGTAAAGAAAATGGTTCATTCCATAAAGAAATTGATGCCACTATTTATCATTTTGGCTTCGATATGGAATATATACAAACACTTCTTCAACAAACAGGATTTTCAAATGTATCGGTGCATGAATTTTATGCTATTTTTAAAGATCATGCTCAACAATCGTTTCCGGTGTTTTTTGCTATAGCACGAAAATAATAATTTGCACAAGATTGGGTACTAAAAATTCTTTCAGGGTTTACCGTTCGCAGGTATATTCGTGTACAATTGTAAAAATTTCTGTTTTAGTGTTCAATTCTTTACATCGCCCTTTGTGTTGAACAACTTCTTTGTACATTTCTTCACCATTAATTTTAGTTACACAGGTACATTCGTGAGTGCACTATACACCTACAATAAGTGCTATTGCTGAGAGGAATACTAGTAGTTTCATAGTAATTTTTATTACAAAAATATGTTAAAAATATATCCTAACAAAATAATTGAAATAGTAACAGTGCCGAAAAAAATACCCAATAGTTTAAATGTCATAACCTTTTTGAGCAGTGTAGCTTCGGGTAACGATAAGCCAACAACAGCCATCATAAAGGCTAAAGCTGTTCCAAGGGGTACACCTTTGGCAACAAATACTTGAATCACCGGAACTATACCCGCAGCATTTGCATACATGGGTACCGCAAGAATTACTGCCAATGGTACTGCATACCATGAATCGGCAGCTAAAAAGGTAGTAAAAAAATCTTGGGGAACATAGCCATGCATAGCTGCACCTAATGCAATACCTATAAGAATATACACTATTACTTTTTGTACTATAGTCCAACCATCACGAATTATATATGGTAAACGGTCAACAAACGGTGTATGGTCTTGTTCCCAAACTTGATTTTCGTTACCGGCTTGTTTTTGGATATCTTGTACCCATGGGGTTAGATGTTTTTCAAGTTTGAATGTGTTTAAAATTGTACCGCCTATTATTCCTAGTAAAATTCCACTCCCTGCATATATTACTGTAGCTTTAATTCCAAAAAAACCTAAAAACATGGCTACCGCAACCTCATTCACCAACGGTGATGTTATGAGATATGAAAATGTAACGCCTAATGGAATACCACCTTTTACAAATCCTATAAATAAAGGAATTGATGAGCACGAACAAAATGGTGTAATTGCTCCAAACAACGATGCAAACACGTATTGCAATCCATACATTTTTTTTGTTGTCAAAAATATTCGTAATCTTTCTACAGGGAAATAGGCATTTACAATTCCCATTAATGTACTGATAATGAATAATAAAATTAGTATTTTTATGGTGTCGTATATAAAAAAATGAATTGCTTGGGCAAGGTGAGTCTGCGGGGTAAAGTTTCCAATGCCAAACACAAAAAAATCAGCGATTGGTATGAGAAAGATATACACAAGTACTAAAATTGGAAGTACTATACTTATAGCACCGATAGTTTGAATACGTTTGTTTTGCAGTAATTTCATTGTTATAAATTTACTGTACGGGGAAAAAATATTGTATCATAAAATATATACCTACCCCAATAAAAAGAACCGCTACAACTCTACGAAACCACAATTCAAATGTTTGAATATTTTTGTATAACGCCCCTACATTACCAATAGCATAGGCAAGTGTCCAGGCAAATATTATGACCGGAATGCCGGTAGCTATAGCAAACAATACGGGTAAATACAAACCACCTACACTTGATATAGTAATAGGAATAAGCATAGAAAAGTACAAAACGCCACTATAGGGGCAAAATGCTAAGGCAAATAAAACTCCTAACAAAAATGCTCCCCAATAACTACCTTGTGCTTTGTTTCCTATTTTTTCGGTAATATTTCCAATTCCCGGTATTGTTACCCGAATTACACCAAGCATAAAGAGACCAATAATTATCAATACAGGTCCTATTACTGCATCGCCCCAGCCTTGAAATATACGTGAAATGTCGATTTTGCTTGCACCTAAAAATAGTATCAAAGCAAGCAAAGTATAACTTGCAGCTCGACCCAAAGTATACACTATGCCTTGCAAAAATACTTTTCGTTTGTTAGTTATATCTTTGCTTATAAATCCTATTGCTGTAATGTTGGTAGCAAGCGGACAGGGGCTAATGGCTGTCATAAGTCCGAGCACTATAGCTGTAATATATGCATATTGCGTATTGTCTAATATCGATTGCAAAAAATCCATGAGCAAATATTAATAGGTGTGGATCATCAGCTTATTTTTTCTTAATTTCTTCAATATGTGCACACATAGCTTTTTCAAATGCGGCATAATCTTGCGACCGTAAATAATCACGAGTTACCGACGAAATATCTTTGTGCGATTGTTTGCCGCGTTTAGTTTTTACAACAATTACGGTTTGCGATTTTGCATTATATTTTTTTACAAGAGCTTCGTTTGCCGCTTCTTCGAGTTTAACTTCAGTAAATAGTACATCGCCTTTGGGATATTTCGTAGTTATTACTTTTTGCACATCGGCCTCTAATGCATTGCACGAACGTGCCATGCAACACGATAAGTTAGCTTTGAAATATAATACTTCTATACCGTCTTTTGGTTTTTGAGCAAATGCAGTTATACTTGTAAGTATAAGTGTTGCAATAATTATAAGTGAACGTTTCATATTTGTTTATTTTATAAGTGATTTAATAGTGTCTTGAATTAATTGTTTGAATTCATCGGGTTTGTTTTTCGAAAGCATAAAGGCTTGCGAAGTTAAATCGCTTGTATGTTGTCCGCTTTCGGTATTGAGTGTAAGAAACAATGACGCATTAGCTGTTTCGTATTGTTCTGCAATTTCCCAATTTTCTTTTTCTTGAATATTTATAGATTCAAATGAAATAAGCCCCTGTTTAATTTCTTCGCTATACGTAGATTCTATTACAGATTTTACATTTGCTTCAATGCTATTGCAGGTAATGCACCGATTGGTAAGATGAAAATAATATATCTGCAATTTTGCTTTACTTTGTTTTGATACAGTGTCGTTGGTAGTTTCAGATATTTGTTTGTTCGACGATTGGTTGCACGATACCACTAGTGTACCGGCAAACATACAGAGAGCAATAATTTGTATTTTCATAGATAGATTTTTTTATAGATTAAACAATGAACTATATAATTCTTTGGCTTTTGCCCAATTTTCTTTGTTAATGCAATATTTAATATATGGTGGTTCTGTCTCACCTTGTATTAAACCTGCATATTTTAATTCTTTGAGGTGGAGCGACAATGCAGAGCGGTTA
Organism: Bacteroidetes bacterium ADurb.Bin217; assembly: GCA_002069975.1. Classification (GTDB taxonomy): domain Bacteria; phylum Bacteroidota; class Bacteroidia; order Bacteroidales; family UBA1715; genus MWCJ01. The sequence continues at coordinate 7,308 of MWCJ01000090.1, forward strand.
ATACCTAATTCTTCGGCTATATTTCCACTGTAACAACATGCATCTAGTTTCGATAAAGTTTGTAATATATATATTCGTACCGGATGACTCATAGCTTTAGCTATTGCTGCCATATCTGTTACTTCTTGCGATACGTTTGTTTTGTGTGCCATATTGTTTTATTGTAATAATCCTTGTAACTCTTGTTTCGATGGAATTCGACCTTGTATTATTACTTTTTCGTCAACTACCAATGCCGGAGTTGAAAGCACATTGTACCCCATAATTGTAACTATATCGTCTACTTTTGTAACAGTTGCATCTATGTGCAATTCGGTTACTACATCTTTGGTTACTTGTTCTAAACTTTTGCATTTTGCACAACCGGTTCCTAAAACTTTTATTTCCATATGTTTAATTTTTTTTACAAATATATAATCATTTTAGTATTTCACAAAATTGTGAAATGATTTTTTTTTTTCCAAAGTCAAAATGGTAATCGATTATGTAATTTCTATCGTTTAATTTTTTTTATTAAGAAATAGTATTGTCCGATAAAAAATCACAATATTAAGAATACCGAATTACGGGTTTACCAAAAGCCATTCAATTAAGTAATCGTTAAAAATAATGAAGTTAATGCGTAGATTTAGCAGCTTGCCCAACACTTTGTTTAATAGTTTATTACAGGACTTTCATGGGCATTTTGCTAAATCAGCATTAACGAATATATTTTTAGATTACGTATTGCATGGCGGCACTTTTGGTTACTTTTTTGCTGTAGAAAAAGTAACAAGAAAATATACAAAAAA
>MWCJ01000091.1 GCA_002069975.1 Bacteroidetes bacterium ADurb.Bin217
TACCTACCGCTTCGCCTCTACAACCGGCACCTTTGATTCGCGATGTATTTGCAAAATAGGGGATTGCTGTTAATACAGCACCATCTAATCCTATTCTTTGAGATGTTAAAACGTTATCTACTAAAATAGTATAAGATATATTCTCAGACAAGTTACTAAAAGTATAAACGGTATTAGTAGTTACTCCTGAATTTATAATAGTAGGAGGATTTTCAGAGCTTATCAACATATAATTAAATTGACCTACATAACCATTCAAAGTTATAGTAACCGAACCATTTGTTGGAGCAATACAGGTAGGATTTTTCCATGTAAAACTTACTGTTTGCGAAAACGTAGTTCCAACACAAAAAAATATTGAAATAATGAGTATTAGTTGTTTTTTAGTCATATGTATTATAAATTATTGTAACACAAAATTTTATACGCCTTTTATAAGTTTTGTGTTATATGTTTTTTAGTAATTTTACCAAAAAACATAAATTTGTGGTTAAAAATACAAAAATAAGAATTTAAAATAGTGCTGAAATCTATTTTTTTTTAATAATAGTCTGTATTTTTGTCATAAATTTTAAAATTGCAAACTATGTCGATACTCAAAACAGAAAATATTGTAAAAAAATATGGAAGCCGAACGGTTGTAAAAGGTGTTTCGATAGAGTTGCATCAAGGAGAAATTGTAGGATTATTAGGACCAAACGGTGCAGGAAAAACCACATCATTTTATATGATTGTAGGTTTAATAAATCCAAATTCCGGACGAATTATATTAGATGATATTGACATTACCAAAGAACCTATTTATAAAAGAGCTCGAAAAGGCATTGGCTATTTGGCTCAAGAAGCTTCGGTATTTCGAAAATTGTCGGTAGAAGACAATATAAAAGCAGTACTTGAAATGACATCGATGAGTAAAGAAGAACAACACGAACGATTGGAAACGCTTATACAAGAGTTTAGTTTGAATAAAATACGTAAAAGTTTAGGAATTCAACTTTCGGGTGGAGAACGTCGTCGTACGGAAATAGCACGTGCATTAGCAATTAATCCAAAATTTATATTACTCGACGAACCCTTTGCCGGTGTAGACCCAATAGCGGTAGAAGATATTCAAAGAATTGTAGCCGCATTAAAAGAAAAAAATATCGGAATTTTAATTACCGACCACAATGTACACGAAACACTTTCTATAACAGACAGGGCATATTTATTATATGAAGGTGATATTCTAAAATCGGGCAATGCACAAGAACTTGCCGATGATGAAATTGTTAGAAAAGTATATTTAGGAGAAAATTTTGAATTGCGTTAATTACATATAACACTTACCGGATTTGCCGGATTTCCAATTCCAACAGGTTTTTCTAATTGTATTTGAAATTCTTCGCCTACAATATCATGCGTTTTTATTTTTGCAATACCTCTTCCAAATAGGAATAATGTATATTTAGGATTCATGGTTGCAGCAGTTTTAATATCTACCATACCTCCTGCTTTGTCATCGGTTTTACGACGAAGCATTCCTCTGCCATAATAGGCTTTTGCATCGTAATAATTATACGATATTGCTTCGCTAAAATACTGAATTGCAATATCATACTCTCCTTGTTCTTTAGCAATTAATGCCATATTATTATATGCCGGAGTATAGGTATCATCAAGCTCTATAACCTTCTTAAAATCTTGCATAGCCCCGTCAAAATCACCAATTTTACGACGCAAAACTCCGCGATTATAATACGCATTTACAAATGAAGGATTTATAGATATTATTTTAGTATAATCTTCGAGAGCAGAAGCATAATTTTTTTTACTGTTTTTAAGTACTGCTCTATTGTAATACCCAATAACATCGGTTGAGTCGACCTGAGTAGCTAAAGAAAAATCGGAAATTGCACTTTTTGAACTTTCAAGATTTTTCTTTGTAATACCTCTATTAATATATGCTTTAGTATCTTCGGGGCGAAGTTCAATAGCTCGATCGTAATCTTGAATTGAAAGCTTATATTCTTCGATTTCGTTATAAGCTATAGCTCTATTAAAATACATTTCATACGTTGGATAAATTTCAATAGCTTTTGTATAATCAGCAATAGCTTCGCGGTCGTCTTTCAAATAATCTTTGGCAATACCGCGATAAAAATAAGCACGCCAATTTTGTGGGTTAGCTGTAATAACTTTCGTAAAGTCTTCAATAGCTTTATTATATTCTTTTTGATAATTGCGAATAATTCCACGAGCTATTAATAAATTTTCGTCTAAAGCATTTCCTTCGAGTAATTTATCATAATCCTCGACAGCACCGGCATAATGTTTCATTTTGAATCGAGCTGCAGCCCTGTTTACATATGCTTTTTGAACTTTGGGATTCAATTCTATAGCTTTTGTATAATCAGCATCGGCACCTACAAAATCGTTATTTAAATATTTTGCATATGCTCTATTAAAATATGCTTTTGCTAATTTAGGATTTGCAGTAATTGATTTAGAAAACTCATTAATAGCCTGTGAATACTTTTTAAATTCTATATATATAACACCCTTATTATAAGCAAAATCTGTATTGGTAGAATCTAATGTTGTAGCTTTTTCTATATCTTCAAGTGCAGATTTTTTCTCGCCTGAATAATATAAAGCTATTGCTTTGTTATTGTACACATATGCTAAATTTGGCTGTAATTCAATTGCTTTTGCAAAACTTTCGATTGCCTGTGCATAATCCTGTTTTTTTAAAAATATTAGACCTCGATTATTATAAGAATCAGCTTCAAATAAATCTAATTCAATAGCCTTATTACAGTCAATCAAAGCACCATCTATATCATCGAGCATATACTTAGTTGCACATGCATTTGCATAAGCTTTTGCTAATTTTGGTTGTAATTCTTTTACTGTATTAAAATCTTCGAGAGCTAACGCATATTCTTTGAGAGTAAACTTAATAGCACCAATATTTACAATTACACATGCATTGTTTGGCTGTAATTCGGCAGCTTTTACATAATCTTCCAAAGCACCTTTTATATTTTGCATTGTATGTTTACATCTACCTCTGTTATAATATGCATCGGCAAATTGAGGATTTATCTGTAAAGCTAGAGTAAAATCTTCAATTGCCCCTCTATAATCTTGAATTGCTTCTCGTGCTAAACCTTTTTTGTTGTAGCCGTCTATAAAATTTGGAATAAGCTCTATAGATTTTGAAAAATCGGCAATTGCACCTGTATAATCTTTAAACGAAACTTTAAGCAATCCTCGTTTATAAAATGTATTTCCATCTTTCGGATTTTTTGCAAGTATTGCATTATACCGCATTATTTCACCTCTAAAATCTTCAATTTGTTCACGATGAAATCCCATAAGTAATACTTGCATATCAATAGCAACAGCAGAAGTAGTATGTATTCGAGGCTCCCCTTTAATCATTCCTTTAAAGTCTTTAAATTCGTCGGCAAATACAGTATTACCCTTACTATCAATTGTTTGAGAAACGGCCGATAGGTACATACAAAGTAAAATAATACTACTATAAATTCTAAAACTTTTCATTCACGCCATTAATTACATTTTTTCCTAATTTCATCAAAAGCTTCGTCTAATCCTAATTCACCGGCTTTACTTAAATCGAGACAACCGGACTCCAAATCGTTTAATTGAATTTTATATAAACCTCGTTGAAAATATGCTTTTTCGTTTTTTGATTGCATTTCAATTACTTTAGAATAATCGGCAACAGCTTCCTCAAATTTTTGAACATTCCCATACGCAAAAGCCCTATGAAAAAATATTGCAGCATCCCATGAATTTACTTCAATTGCTTTCGATAAACTTTCAATTGCATCAGCATATAAATTCAATTTATTTTCGAGAACTCCTTTATTGTAGAACGCAGAAATGTTATTAGGATTTATATCGGTAACTTTAGAAAAATCAGCTATAGCTTCACTGTATTTTTCTGTAATTACATAGGCTATAGCACGATTGTATAATGCTCTCTCGTTTACAGAGTCCAATTCTACAGCTTGCGAAAAATCTTGAATTGCAATACGTGAATTATTTGAATTAAAATTTGCTAACCCGCGCTCTATAAATGCATCGACATCGGTAGGTTGTAATTCAATAACTTTAGAAAAATCGGCAATTGCTTGCGAAGTTTCTTGCAAATAACTATTTGCTATTCCTCTGTTAAAATATGCATCTACATGATTGGGTTGCATTGCAATAACACGAGTAAAATCGGAAATTGCTGCACCGTATAATTGTATTTGTACTCTGCACAAACCACGATTGTAATATGCATTATAATCGGCAGCCTGTAATGAAACAACTTTCGAAAAATCTGCAATTGCTTCGGTATATAACTTCATTTGCATTCGAATAATTCCACGCAAATAATATGACTGGGTGCTTATAGCATTTACCTGAATAGCAGTATTTAAATCTTGAACAGCTCCTGAAACTTGTTGAAATTGCAAGCGTAATAATGCTCTATTGTATAATGCTTTTTCATAAAGGGGATATATTTCAATAGCTTTCGAAAAATCAGCCAATGCTCCTTGAAAATCTTTAATTTTAGTTCTCGCCACACCACGATTATAGTATGCTTGAGCATATCCGGGATTAATTTCAACAGCTTTCGAAAAATCGGCAATTGCACCACGGTTATCTTCTAATTGTGCTTTTGCTATGGCTTTATTTGCAAATGCTTTTGCATATTTTGGATATAATTCAATTGCTCTTGAATAATCAATAATTGCACCCTTATAATCTGATGTAATATCTTTTGCATACCCTCTATTAAAAAAAGCCTCGTGCATTCTAGGATTAATTTCAATAGCTTTGGAAAAATTCGAAATTGCTGATGCATACTCTTGCAACTTCACATTTGTATTCCCTGCATTATAATAATCAATGGCTGTTTGGGCATGCAATGCTCCAAAAACAAATAAACTAATTAAAACAGAGATTATTCTCTTCATAAATACTATAAAACACTCAAAAATGAATACGAAACAAATGTAATAAAAACAATTTATTTTTTACTCTAATAAGGACACAATTATTACAAATAAAGTATATAGGAAAATCTATAAAAAATGATATTTATCATCAAAACCAATGAAAATCTTGTTTTGCATACAAGTCATCTATACCAATTAGATAAAGAATTCTATCTCGTAAGCGTTTGTCATTTGTAATATACAGTATGATTTATACCCAGATTAACGAACTTACTTTAATGACCTTGACACCTTATTCTTTAATAATCAATTGATAATAAACATCTTGTTTTGTTCGAATTTCGGCAATGTATGTCCCTTTTTGCAAATGAGAAACAGAAATATTTTGATTATAGTTTTGATGTATGTTTAATACTTCTTGCCCCGATAGTGTATACAATGCAAGTTGAAGTAATTCAGGAATTTGAACGTAAATATAATTGTTACATGGGTTAGGATAAACATACTGAACAACAGATTCCGATACGTGAGGTATAGACACATGAGCGGCTTTATTTGCTGCTTGAGGAGTACCTCCTATAGCACTATATTTCCATGTATTATCAGGAAATTCGCGAATCAATGTGCGACCTGAACCATTTGTTATAACTCCAATTTCGCTAAATACAGTATACTCAAGTGAATCTACAATATATTCATATTCGTCAGCTAATCGTATAAAATCGCCACTGCTTTTAAATCCAATATTTATAGGAATACATGGTATAGCAGGATACACCGATGAAAATTTTTGTGGCTCTTCACAAAAAACCACATAAGATTTTGATGGAATTACCGTAGGATCCGAAAAAATTGAAATAGAATTATTTTTATCTCTCAAAACCCAACCAGACACATCAACTAATGAATTTCCGGAGTTATAGAGTTCTATCCAATCGCCACATTTTGCATTATCGTGATTGCTATGCATTACTTCGCTTATATGAATATTTGCATACGCAGAGTTTCGCACTATAGGATTATTGGGACTTCCGGGAGTTCCTGTATATGTTGCCGAACGCCATTGATAGGGATTCTGAGAAATTTGATTCTCATCACCACTTGCTAACGTATACCCATATCCATCACATTTTTTTGGATACGGCATTTGGTCAGTATAGGAGAGTTCATGAATTTTAAACCCTCGTGAATCATATACTATAATTGTTTCTTGTGATGTTACCAATGAAAATGATTCATTGCTAAATCGCATATACGTTGCAAGTGGATACACTCTATTAAAATCAGAAATTGATGAAGAAACAATACAATAAGATTGTGCCGGTACAATAGTTCCTTGCGGAAATACAAACTCTTTGTTGGGCGATTTGGTTGCAATACGCCATCCTGAAATATCTTGAGGGTTTAAAGATTGATTAAATAATTCTATCCAATCACCAGTGTTCAAATTTGCTGCAGAATTATAATTAATTTCGCTTATCACAATCTGTGGCACTTCAGCTTGAGAAAATGAAAATACAGCATGTACCGATGTATACGATGATGGAGTAAGAGATATTGTAGGATTAGCAGAAACAACCGCACCTTGCCACCCTACAAATGTATATCCTGGAGCAGGAATTGCCGTAAGTGTTACTGTATTATTGTTGAAGTACCTTCCTTCCCACGGGAGTGATGTAATATCAATAGAATTAACATGAATTCTACCCGGATTTGAATGCGTTGACGTAATTGAAAGTGTATAACTACCACCTGTATTATAATATTCTTCGAAATGTTGCCTCATATATTCACCACGATATGTACCAAACACTTTCATGGCTTCAATATTTGCATTCATATCATCAACATTTGCCCCCCATCTTTGAGCATGAAATGACAATTCATTCACTATAAGATTTTTGATTGAATCAATATGATTTATTATACTATCGGGAAGAAACGTAGTATTAAGCCTATCTGCAACATGATTCAAAAATAAGGCGTTAAATTCTTGATTTTCTGTAAGTTTACGCAACATCAACGTACTCCAAGGAGGATTTGGCCACCCTATTGAATTATCGTTCATTAAAGCAAAAGTTAGCATATTTCTGCTAATTTTTTCGTATTCCCAAATACCAAAGCCAAAGTCTAAATCATATAAAATATATCGCCATTTTCCTTCGCTTCCGTATTCACGCCAAGCTTTCATATTATTACCAGGCCAATCTTCGTTAACGGCAAACATTTCTACTACATTATATTTAATGTAATTATCTATATCTAAATCTTGTTTTACTCGATCGTAATTGGCAGGAATAGACAAATCGTTTTGCTCTATGAAATCATATAAATCTCTAAAATTCTGAATATCACCATATACCGGCTCATTAATAATATTTAGTATTGCAAAAGTTTCTAATGGCAGATTGTGATTCCCTGCAATAAAATCTTTATTAATTTTTTCACGAAAATTTAAAATGCCCCAATATTCACCATTTAAATAAACCACGGCAGGTTGATATGCCTGATAATCAAGACCCATATTTCTACAGAGCGATTGAATAGTCCCATCACGCATCTGTGTATTACAAAAATCTCCCCCTGAATTACGAAGTATAAACGATTGAAAAGAATAGATTGGTTTATCTTTAAAAATCTGATATTCAATTGCCTCATCGCCGTATTTATCGCGAGCATAGAATTTAAGGGACTTTTGAGGATTTGCTCTACTCCAATTTCCTGCTATTTTTACTCCTAAATTATGTGAAAACGCAGTACTACCATCGGGGTTAAACACTTCTACATGACAAGGCCGCTCCCAATCTTGCCAAAAATTTGCTCCAAAATTTGGTTGCCAAGATTCTGCATTTGGACCTAATTCATAAATTCCTGTTTCCCAATCAAAAAAATCTTCGTGCTTAAAAGTAACAGACACTACAGGTAAGCGATGTGTACGTTGAAAAAATATATACGAATATGTAACAATTTCACTTGGAATATACCCTTGCTTATATGCTCTACATCGAATGTTCGTATTTGCAGCAACAGGAATTTCGCCCGTATATCTTTGAGAATCTTCTGTTGGAACAC
>MWCJ01000092.1 GCA_002069975.1 Bacteroidetes bacterium ADurb.Bin217
CCAAAAATTCATAGTATCCATTACTATAAGTTTAGGTCGAACGTGCAATCGTTCAATAACTTGGCGTTGCACTATGGGACTCAAATTACCTAACATTACATAATCGGCACCTTGATACGAATCAGGTACAATAGGATCAAAATGCTCTAATACATTAAGTTCGGTAACCAACGTATCGCGTTTATTCATATTGTCGTAATACTTACCTGCCCAAAAAAAAGTTTTTTCGTCATTTTTGACCTGCAAGCCATCGGTTACAACTCCACGTTGTTGTAATTTATTGATATACGCTTGTGGAAAATCGCCTCCTACAACTGCTAAAGCATAGGGCTTAGTAAAATACGATGAAGAAAAACAAATATATGTTCCGGCTCCGCCAATAATTTTATCTGTTTTACCATACGGAGTTTCAATTGCATCAAATGCAATGCTTCCAACAATGAGGGTTTTTGTCATAGTACATTTTTTTAAAATAAAAAAGCTCGGTAAACTACCGAGCTTTTTGCGGTCCGGACGGGGCTCGAACCCGCGACCCCATGCGTGACAGGCATGTATTCTAACCAACTGAACTACCGAACCTGAATTTTGTGCTGCAAATATAGTATATTTTTTAATTCGCAAAATACTTTCTCAATTTTTTTTAATTTTTTTTATTTAACTCAAAAAATTTTTAATTTTTTATATAATTATGTACATTTGGAGTTAAATTTAGGTACAATGGATTCTGCAATTAATATATATCAGGTTTTTACTCGACTTTTTAATAATAAAAACCAAACAAATAAAGAATTTGGAACTATTGAAGAAAATGGTTGCACGAAATTCAACGATATTACTTCAACAGCACTCGACCAAATAAAAAAATTCGGAGCTACTCATATATGGTATACAGGTGTTATTCGACATGCCACGTGTACCGATTATTCAAAACACGGACTTAGCACCGACAATCCTCATGTTGTTAAAGGTCAAGCCGGTTCTCCCTATGCAATAAAAGACTATTTTGATGTACACCCTGATTTTGCCGTTCAGGTTAAAAATAGAATGAATGAATTCGAAAAACTTGTACAACGTACTCATGATGCTGAACTCAAATGTATAATAGATTTTGTTCCCAATCATGTGTCGCGCGAATATAAATCCGAAAATTTACCGGGCGGATGTGTTGCTTTGGGAAGTTACGATGATACTTCTATTGCATTTTCACCAAGCAATAATTTTTATTACATTCCTCACGAAGAATTACATTTGCCTTCCGAAATAAATTTTCCGTATACGCAACAAGCACCTGCTTATCACGAAATTCCTGCAAAAGTTACAGGCAATGATGTGTTTTCGGCATATCCTGCTATTACCGACTGGTACGAAACAGTTAAATTAAATTATGGTATCGATTACCAAAATTTATGGCACGAACACTTCGAAGAAATTCCCGATACCTGGGTTCGTATGTATGAAATTTTAGAATTTTGGACAAAAAAAGGTATCGACGGATTCCGATGCGATATGGCAGAAATGGTTCCGGTTCGGTTTTGGGGCTGGGTAATTCCTCAAATTAAACAATTAAATCCTAATATTATTTTTATAGCCGAAGTGTATAACCCCGAAGAATACCGCAATTATTTATTTCGTGGTAAATTCGATTATTTATATGACAAAGTTGGATTATACGATATTTTGCGTTTAATTATTGAAGGATTTGGCTCGGCTAAATATATCTCTGATTGCTGGAAAACACACGATGATATAACATCGAAAATGCTTCGTTTTTTAGAAAATCATGACGAACAACGAATTGCGTCACGGTTTTTTGCGGGCAATGCCGAAGCAGCAAAAGCTTCTATGATTCTTGCCGGAACAATGGACAGAGGTCCTTTAATGATATACTTTGGTCAAGAAATTGGCGAAAAAGGTATGGACAAAGAAGGCTTTAGTGGTATAGACGGTCGCACATCTATTTTTGATTATTGGAGTTTGCCCGAATACAATAAATGGGTAAACGCAGGAAAATTTGATGGAGCAAAACTATCGGACGAACAAAAAGAATTACGGGAATTCTATACGTCTTTAAATTGGCTTAGACTTAACCACGAAGCTATACACAGTGGATTATTCTACGATTTAATGTGGAAAAACTACAATGGAAATTTAGACTCAGATAAAATTTTTGCATTTCTTCGTTATTCCGATAATCAAAAAATGTTGATTATTATCAATTTCGACATACATCAAACCCATACCTTCCGCTTGTTTATTGGTGAACATGCGTTCGAAACTATGAATTTTAAAAAAGAAGGTAAAATTAAATTGAAAGAGGTATTTGAAGCAGATTTTTCTGATGAATTCCCAATGCAAGAAGTTCTTGAATTAGGTATACCTTTTTCTATTCTTCCAAATTCTGCTTTGGTTTTTGAACTATCATAACTAAGCTTTTACACCAAATACTTCTATGAAATTAGATATCGCTTTTTCATCGTGTCCAAACGATACATATATATTTGATGCATTAGTTCACAAAAAAATTGACACACACGGTATTGACTTTTCCTATACTATAGCCGATGTTGAAGAATTAAATAAAAAAGCTTTAGAGCAAACATTTGCTATTACTAAACTAAGCTACTTTGCATTTGCACATTGTTCACAGGCATACCAAATATTAGATTCGGGTAGTGCATTAGGCTATGCTAATGGACCATTGTTTATTTGCAAACAAGGACACGAACATACGATTAATTCATCGTCTGTTATCGCTATTCCGGGCAAACACACTACGGCACACGTACTATTTTCTATGGCATATCCGGAATTTTCTCGAAAAAAATATATGGTATTTCACGAAATTGAAGAAGCTATAAAAAATGGCTCTGCCGATGCAGGGGTAATTATTCATGAAAACCGTTTTACCTATGCTCAACGAGGTTTTACATGCATGTGTGATTTAGGAACAGTTTGGGAACAGAATACAACCATGCCTATTCCGCTTGGTGCTATTTGTATACAACGCTCGCTCCCTGAATCTGTAAAACAAACCGTTAATACTCTCATTCGCAAGAGTATAGAATTCGCTCGCTCTCACCCCAACGAATCACAACATTTTATTCATAGTCATGCTCAAGAAATAGAACAAGATATTGTATCACAGCATATTGCTTTATTTGTCAACGATTTTAGTATAGATTTAGGAACTATTGGTAAACAAGCCATTGTAACATTGTTTTCGAAAGCTCGCGAATTTTCGCTTATTCCCAATTTACACCCCAATATATTTTTGAATCCTTCGAGCTGAAATAAATTCAATACTATACACCCCTACTCCTATTAGAATATACATTACGAACATTTCTAAGCGAGAAATTTGTATAGGTATAGCAGCATGTGGCACATGCGAAAACACATAAATACTATGCTGCAAATAGGAGGAACAAAAATCTACACATGATATAATTACTGCTCCTACTACCGGAATAGCACTGCACAACACAAACAGTATAGCTCCCGCCAAAAGTACAAACGCCAAGGGTATAGCAAATATATTTGTAAGCAAACTATAAGTCGGGAAAAATCCAAAATAATATAATGTAATAGGCACCGTAGTAATTTGAACCGCTATACTTACCGAAATAATTCCCCATACATAATTCCATACTATGTTGGAACTTCGAGGGATAAGGTATTGAATTTTATTGCCAAAATAAACAATACCTATAACAGCCAAATACGACAACTGAAAGCCAACTTCAAAAAGTGCTCGGGGAGATATCACAAGCATACAACATGCTGCCGCAGCCAACGTATTGTAGGTTGAAATATTTCGGTTTAGCAAACGCGACATACATACCAACGAAAACATACATGCAGCACGAAACACCGAAGGGCTTAACCCTGTAATACAAGCATACCCCCAAATTCCGGAGATACATAGTATTTGTTTGAGCCAAACTAACCTTGAATTTGGAATCAATTGCAATATATACAACAACAGTATAGCAATAATACCGACATGTAAACCCGAAACAGCCAATATATGCATAGCTCCGGCGGTAGAAAAATCTTGTTTAACATCGGCTTGTAAAAATGTTTTATTACCAAATACCAAAGCTGCTATAAGTTCGAAATTGTGCTGCTGCAAACCCGACAATCGCAACAATTCCAAAACTTGTAGTTGCACAGAATTACACACACTCATAATTGTAGGAGTATGCCCTATACGTTGCCATGATTTTGAAGACACATAAGCAGTGGAATACACATAGCGTTGAGCCATATAGTTTGCATAATCAAACGTTGAGGAGGTATCGTTTTCTATTGGTTTAAAATTCGCCGACAGATATATAATATCGCCATATTTCAAGGTAGCTGCCAAAGAATCTTTTTGAATATACACTATTGCTTTGGACTTACTATTAGCATCTGCCCCAACAGTAATTTCGGTAGCATACGTTTTTGGTTTTTCATGTACAGGACCAGAAATTTCTGCAATTATTGTTTGCGTACCATACAAAGCCGAATGTTTAGAATCGTGAATATGCACTATGTACATACCGCATACAAAAAACCAAAGAGCACTCAATGGCAACAATATAGCAACACTATATTTGTATGCCAAACTATACGCTACCAATACACACAATGGTATACACACAAAAAACGCCGAAAGCTGAAAATTCACATGCGATTGCACTATAATTCCTGCAATTAAAGGAATTACAAAATACACAAAAGGAGCTTTTGAAACAGCTCCTTCAATTTTTTTTCTCATAAAAAACATCACAAAATCAAAGGTTATGAATGTGATGCAAATGTAGTATTATTTATGGATTATAAAATTTAATTTTATACTGAACCGGCACTTTTCCTTTTTCTATATTCTGCAAACGACCTTGCAACAACCTTTTTTTAAGAGGATTCACACGATCTACAAATAGTTTACCTTCTAAATGATCGTATTCATGCTGAATTACACGAGCACAAATGCCGGTAAATTCTTCAGTTTTTTTAGTAAAAGATTCGTCGTAATATTCGAGTACTACAATAGATTTACGCGATACATCTTCGCGAATTCCCGGCACGCTTAAACACCCCTCGTTAAAATACCACTCCTCTCCCTTTTCTTCAACTATTCGAGGATTTATAAACGCACGTTTAAAATCTTGTGCTTCAGGATAATCTTCGGACATAGACGAAGCATCAATTACAAACAATCGTATAGCCAATCCTATTTGTGGAGCTGCCAAGCCAACCCCATCAGAAGCTTCCATAGTTTCGAACATAGAAGCCACTAATTCTTTCAGTTGCGGATACGAAGCATCAATAGGTTGAGCTACTTTACGCAATACCGGATTTCCATATGCAATTATCGGTTTAATCATAATGTATTATTTTTTTGTTCTAAATACGACTGCAATATAATAGTCGCACTTATAGTATCAATCATTTCTTTGTTTTGTCGTTTTATTTTTTTTACTCCACCATCTATCATTGTTTGCAACGCCATAGAAGAGGTAAACCGCTCGTCTGCATAGGCTATAGGCATAGTTGGAAATTTTGTGCGGAATTGTTTTTCAAATATATCTACATATTTTGCATTATCCGAAGGTTCATTACGCAAGGTTTTAGGTTTACCCAATACCACAAGCTCTACCGGTTCTTTTGCAAAATACGTGTCCAAAAAAGTAAGTAATTCATGCGAACGCACGGTAGTAAGCGATGTTGCTATTAATTGCAACACATCGGTAACTGCTATACCGGTACGTTTGGTACCATAATCCAATGCCAGAATTCGAGCCATATTTTTTTTTACAAAAGTAATACTTTATTGTAAAAATTGAGTTGAAGTTGGTTTATAATAAGAGGTATGTTTTTGAAAAGTATTTTTACCCAGCTATTGTGCAGTATAAAAAATCATATAATTTTGCAGTGACAATCCAAAAATAAACCTTTAAATTTTTAAAATTATGAAACAAACAAACAAACAAACAAACAAACAAACTATCATTTTTTGTAATAATTGCAATAGTTTTAGTACCATTTTTTAGTTCGTGCTCCAAAGAAAACGACACGCTACCACAGACTGAACCATACCTCAGTTTTAATTCTGTAGAAGAATACAACGCCACCCTCACCAAAGTACTTGCCATGACCGAAGAACAACGCCTTGCGTGGGAAAAACAACAAGGATTTACATCCTTTGCGACAAAAAGCAATGAAGTGTATTCACACGTTGCAGGAAAAGAACTTTCAGTTGATGAATTGAAAAAAGAGATTGTTCAGTATGATAATCTATTATCGTTGAAATCAGATAATAATTCTGAATTTGTACTTGAACATGCCTTAGAAAGTACACCCAAACGCTTTTTGTGTAACTCCGATAGAATTTTCAAAATAGGTAATACGTTATATAAAGTATTTGAAGATAATATTGTAATGTGCAATGAAAAGCATTATGCAACACTCCTTTTGCTTAATGAAACAAATTATACCCAAGCATTAAATGACGAAATTCAAGTAATGTTTTCGAATAGTGAATTGAAAGATGATGATTATAAAATTATTCCGGATAATATGTTTACTCTTCCTAAAGGAAAAAGATTTTTATTAGAAAGAAGAAATGATAATGGGTCAAATAGAATTCGAATTAGAGTCGGATTTGACGTAATAAATAATAGTAATAGTGAAATAAAAGGATTTGACCAAAATGGCACGTTATGGTGTGAAGCTCGACCATATAAAAGAGTATTAGGCGTTTGGTATACAACAACTCGAACAATAAGTTGTAGTTTTGAAATAATAGTTGATTTCACACGTTCAATTGAATTCACAAATGGGAATGGAGCTTGGGAACGATCTCGAACCTATGATTATGGTGACATTGTAAAGAAAGATGTGTTGGGACAAACATTTGGTATTTATCAAGTTCAATATTCAAATAGAATTTTGGGTCCTAATGAAAATGATTTTCTGAAAGAAGTACATTTTGCAGCTTTGAAATGTAGAGCAAGTACACCCGATACAGGAGAGGCTCAATTATATTACAATACACATTTAATAAATTAATTATGAAACCATTTACTGTATCTTTTATATTATTATTTTCAATAACATGTACCGTTTTTTCTCAAAATATCTCTCATTCAATTGGTTTAGATTACAGTAAAAAGAATCTAACTGGTTATTTTTTTAAAATTGATTCAACAACAAATTTAATTGAATTAAATAATATCGAAACTGGATCTAAAAAAAGTTTTGAATTGCATTATGCAATCAAATATTTGAATTTGTATGAATATGGTATTGGAGTTAAACGATATCCGCATTATGGAATGATATATACATTAAACAATAAAATATTTATTTCTCCATTTTTTTTATCAAAACAAAGTCGAGTAAATATATATATTCCAATTTCAATAGAATGTTATTACACCAATAATACGTATGTGCCCAAAAAAAGGAATATATATATTGAAAGTGCAAATTTTGGAATTGGTAGTTCTATAAACCTTTTGAAAAAATTATCTGTTCAAATCGAATTACGAAAAGAATATTGCTCAACCTACAATGTATTTATTAAACCTTACCTCCAATTCTGTATATCATATAATTGGGGTAAAAATAAAGAAGAGTAAATATCCACCAACGGTTATACAATATGTAATAGTCGTTGGTGGTTTTATACATGTAAAAATTTAAAAAAATGATTACTTTTTCTAATAAAAAAAGCAGAATTTTAGATTGTTGGCTACAACCCAATACTGAAAGAGCAGAAATATATCATAGTAAAGAAATAATTGATTAATGATGAAAACAATATTTCTTCTTTTTTTTCTATTTTTTTTCCAAGTAAGCTTTTGTCAAAATATGTATGTTCAATCAAGTATTCAAAAAATGAAATATGAATATAATTATAACGGTAAAATAAATACTGAAAAGTATAACCTTTATCAATTATCAT
>MWCJ01000093.1 GCA_002069975.1 Bacteroidetes bacterium ADurb.Bin217
TTATAAATTTTGGTTTGTATATAATAGGAATTGAAGCTGATGCTATTACAAAATCAAACAAAGCACCAGATGAAATCAACTCATTTTTACCCGAATTCAAATTGGTAACCGATATATATAAGGGGTATGTAAGAGCATCAAAAGTATCGTCAGAAATATACTGTTCGAGAACTTTACGCAGTGTATCGAAACTTTTAAAACCCGATCGAACCCAAAGTAGCCATGAAAATGAGATAGTTTTAACATGCTTTTTAAGAATTTCGGCAATCTCTTTAGGTTCATAACCGGCAGCATACAATACACCATTGATTGCTCCCATACTAGTGCCGGCAACAAGAGAAGGCACAATTTCATGTTCAACCAAAGCTTGAAGTACGCCAAGTTGAATAATTCCCCGAGCCCCTCCCCCGCTCAACGAAACTCCATATGTAACTGCATGTACCATGTGAATCAATTTGTTTTATGAAACCTATCAGTTTTTTTAACCAATTACATTATCGTTAAAAAAATGATTTATAAAGCCGATGTAATATACAAAATTCTTTCATATTTTTATACAAATTTTATTACATATGAATGTACAAGAAGAATTTTCAAAAGCTATTCAATTTATAGCACATCATCAAGATGGCGAAATTGCTGAAACATTAAAATTTAGAGGGTTGCACTACAATATGATTTATGGTGTTTCGTCAAATATTTTATATGGCTATGCAAAAACAGTAGAAAAAAATCAAGAATTGGCACTTGCACTCTGGAAGGAAGATTTTCGCGAAGCCAAATTACTTGCATTTATGGTAGCAAATCCCGAAACTATAAACAATCAGGAATTAGATACAATGGTTCATGGTTGTGTAAACCATGAAATGGTTGAAATAGGTGCACTTCATTTATTTTCAAAGGTTCCGAATGCAATACAAAAATCGTATGAATGGGCACAATCCGAAGAAGAATACGTCAAAATGACAGCATACATGATGATTTCACACCTTGCGATTCGACTTAAAAATGTAAAATTTTCTGATTTAGCTAAATTTTTGCCACTCTATGAACGCGATTTTACCCATGGCAGTTATTTTGTAAGAAAAACACTTGTAAATTCGTTCCAAGAAGTAGCATTTCGTAAGCCGGGTATAAAAGACCCAATAATAAAAGCGACAAAAAAATTGTTACAACAAAATATTGGGACTGAATTTGAGTTACAAGCACAAGATATGTTACACGTTTTAAATTATTGTTAATTATTAAATTTTACAGATATGTTACAAAAATCGTCAAATCCGGTATTTTCGAAATCAACATTTGCTCCGTCGCTTACAGCCACACAACAAGGAGTAATGACATTGCAAGGTACAATAAATAAAAGTATCATACTATTACTTACAATAATTGTAAGTGCTTCTCTTACCTGGAATATGGTTCAGCAAGGTAATACATCGGTTGGTGGAATTATGATGGTAGGACTTATTTTAGGGTTTATTACCGCTATGGTTACTATTTTCAAAAAAGAATGGTCTGCTATTACTGCTCCAATATATGCGGTATTCGAAGGCTTATTTTTAGGTGGGGTATCTGCGTTTGTTGAAGCTGCATTTTTCGCTTCGCAAGAACCGGGTGCTACAACTTCTAACGGTATTGTTTTCAATGCTGTAGCACTTACATTTGGAGTGTTTTTGTTAATGCTTTTACTGTATCGCAACAAAATTATTAAACCAACCAAAAAATTTATGATAGGTGTAGCTGCAGCTACCGGTGCAGTATTTTTATTGTACTTGGTAAACATGATAATGGGATTGTTTGGTGTTAACATGCCTTTTTTGCATAGCAATGGCCCTATAGGTATAGGTATAAGTGCAGTAATTGTTGTAATAGCAGCTCTTAACTTAATTTTAGATTTTAAAAATATTGAAGATGCAGTTGCACAAGGAGCACCTAAATATATGGAATGGTTTGGAGCATTTGGCTTAATGGTTACTTTAGTTTGGTTATATTTAGAAATGTTGCGATTGGTAGCATTGTTAAGTGGTAGAGACTAGTGATACAAAATATACAGAAAAGCTGTTGTACAATACGTGCAACAGCTTTTTTTGTGCAATATAAGAAGAGCTATAGCAACCCAAACATGATATCTAAAACTCATTTTAAACAGAACCACGAATCTATAGGTGTCGTATTTACGCTTACCAGTGCTTTGTTGTGGGGAATTTTCCCAATAGTAGTAAATGCTTGGTCGGGAGCATTTCCTCCACTTTTATTTGGTGCTGTTATTTCGTTGTGTACAGCAGTTGGTTCTATTATTTGGATGATAGCACGCGGCAAAACACATGAATTGCG
Organism: Bacteroidetes bacterium ADurb.Bin217; assembly: GCA_002069975.1. Lineage (GTDB taxonomy): Bacteria > Bacteroidota > Bacteroidia > Bacteroidales > UBA1715 > MWCJ01. The sequence continues at coordinate 2,335 of MWCJ01000093.1, forward strand.
AAACACAAAATCGTATTTTTCGTTGTTTATGGTAAGCATGTGCATTGTATGTATACCGTCTATTTTATTTTTTATTGGTACATCACAAACATCGGGAATAAATTCGTCGGTACTCATGCTTTCCGAAATAGTTTTCACCCTTATATTTACTCCATTTATTGGCGAAAAAAATACAACTCAAAAATACATTGGATCATTAGGAATATTAGTAGGTGGTGGATTGGTATTATACAAAGGTGGTGGAATTGATTTAAATACTGGTGATATTCTCATTTTATTAAGCACCTTTACATTTCCTATAGGTAATTTTTATTCCAAACGAGCACTGTACTACGTTTCTCCTTCAGTTGTATTATCGGTAAGGTATACGATAGGAGGATTAGGAATTTTAGTGGCATCGCTCCTATTGGAAACGCAGACTGAACCATGGCAAAACATAGGTTCATATCTACCTTTTTTTATACTTGTAGGCGGGATATTGCTTACTACATGCAAAGTAACATTCTACGAAGGAATGAAACGATTAGATATTTCAAAAGTAATATCATTGGAAATGACCTATCCATTTTTTAGCGTAATGGCGTTATATTTTATTTTCGATCAACACATTTCTTGGTATCAATTAGCAGGAATATGCATAATGGTATTAGGTGCGTTTTATAGTATGAAACGGAAATCAGAAACACACGATGCACTTAAATATATTCCTAAATCTAACCTTAAATAACGTGAGTAAAAAAAGAAAACCATTATAATTCTTTGCGTAATCGCCCAACCGGTATTCCTAATTGTTCCCGATATTTAGCTATTGTACGTCGAGCTATAATATATCCCTTTTCTTTGAGCACCTCAACTAATTCTTCATCGGTATATGGAGTTGATTTATTTTCTACTGCAATTGCTTCTTGAAGTATTTTTTTAATTTCACGTGACGAAACCTCTTCGCCAGCTTCGTTCTGAAGACCTTCTGAGAAAAAGTATTTTAATGCATATATTCCAAATGGTGTTTGAATATACTTACTGTTTGCCACTCGCGAAATTGTAGAAACATCGAGCATTGTTTTATCGGCAATATCCTTTAAAATCATAGGACGGAGTTTTGTTTCGTCACCGGAGATAAAAAATTCTTTTTGATACTCAAAAATAGCATGCATAGTACCTAACAATGTCTCGTGTCTTTGCTTTATAGCATCAATAAACCATTTTGCAGAATCTAACTTTTGCTTAACAAATGTTAATGCATCTTTTTGCGACTTATTTACATTTGAATTAGCTTTATACGCCATAAGCATATTTGCATAGGTTTTACTAATTTTAAGTTCGGGAACATTACGCGAATGTAAACTTATAATTAACTCACCATCTTGCTCTTCCATAATAAAATCGGGCACTATAACTTGTCCTGCTGTCTTATTTAGAGGGTCGCTATAAGAACTACCCGGTTTCGGATTCAATTTTAAAATTTCGTCTATCGCATCTTTTAAATCATCAGATTCAATATCGAGTTTTTGTTGAATTTTATCGTAATGTTTTTTTGTAAATTCAGTATAATAATCACGTAAAATTGCTGTAGCTGTAACAGTTTCGGCTGTACGTTGCTTACGAGTAATTTGCAACAATAAGCACTGCTGAAGCGATGTAGCACCAACTCCGGGAGGATCTAAACTTTGTATAACGGTAAGTATTTTTTGTAATTCTTGTTCAGAGGTTTCGATATTTTGAGCAAACATAATATCATCAACTATGTTTTCGAGTTCACGCCTCAAATAGCCATCTTCGTCAATATTACCAAGCAAAAATTCGGCAATTTGTAATTCTCGTTCATTTAAATTTTGCAACCCTAATTGTTGAATTAAATTTTCATGAAACGTATTACCTACAGAGAATGGAATTTCTTTATTATCTTGATCGCTCGAATAATTATCTGATTTGTATTTATAGTTTGAATATTCATCTTCGTTGAAATAGTCATCAACAGAAAATTCATCATCATTAGTAGCATCATCTTCTTGAATTTCATCATTATCGCCGGTTTCATCGCGAATTTCATCGGGAGACTCATCCATTTCCAATGCAGGATTTTCTTCCAATTCTTCCTTAATTCGCTGTTCCAACATCATTGTAGGAATTTCAAGCATTTTAATTACTTGAATTTGCTGCGGCGATAATTTTTGTTGTAATTTTTGTTGTAATTTTTGATTAAGCATACCCTAAAATTTGTAATTCAAATATACAAAAAAATTATTGTTGTCCGAAAAAAAATAATTGAAACCTTATAAAATTCACCTCGAAGATATGCAACATTGGTATGATTGAATAGTACAAAAAATAAATGCGTTACATCTACACTAAATAACTAAATAAGCTCTATAGCTCCTTTTCTAATTGTAAAGCCCATCTGCCAATACGTTCTTTCGATGTATGCAATTCGGTATCGTAATCTAAAGCTAACCCACATATTTGTGTTCCTCTTAAAGCTTTTGAATCTTTAAATGTATATTCTATAGCAGGAGTATAGCCTACAATGCTTGCATGTTTTGCTATCAATTGTTGTTCAAATATCCCCATTTCGTCAACAAAGTGAGAAGGATATAAAACTGCATTTCCCAAACCAAACAATGCAATAGTTTTTTTACTAAAATCAGTTTTGTTTATTATATTTTGCAAATGAACAGTATCGGCATCTTGTTTACCAGAATTCCACGAATCATTACCTAAAGTTGCAATACCTATAATAAAGAAAGTATAAGTTTCAAAATCTTTTTCAGAAACTTTAGATCCGGGCATTACATTGCATTGAGCAAAAGTAATTGATTGAGCAATTTCATATGCTGCTTGTTCTGTAAAACCTCCTTGAGGAGCGTAGGTTAGTAATATTTTTTCCATATCTTATAGTTTTATATCAGTGAGTAATGTTAATAATCCATGCGATGGATTAACAAATTGTGCAGGAATTTTTTTTGTTTTTGGATGAATAATTTCTTTCACTATTTCTCTTTTGGACTCTCCGGTTGCAATAAACATTACATGATTTGCATTATTTATTACAGGACCGGTTATAGTTATTCGCCATTGATTATTATATGGGTTTTGAGTGACAACTGCATGTTGTGGAATTGAAAAAAGATTTTCACTTCCAGGAAAAATAGACGCAGTATGTCCATCGTCGCCTATTCCTAATAGTACACAATCAAATTGTGGGATTCCATTGGTATGTGGCAATGTTTGCGAAAGCAAGCTATGATATCGTAATGCTTCTTTCTGAGGATATTCTTCTCCTTTCATTCTAAAAATTTGAGAATGAGATATATTCATTGGTTCAAAAAATAAGGAATGTGCTACGCCATAATTACTTTCGTCATCGGTAGGCAGCACACATCGTTCATCAACCCAAAAATATTGAATATGATGCCATATACTATTCGTTTTATAGTGTTGCACCCAATATTGAAACAGAGACTTTGGCGTATTACCACCAGAAAGTGCTAACGATATTGTATCTGTTGTTTCTAAAAGCGACGCCAAGGTCTGAACAACAAAGTCACCAATTTGATGTATACTATGTGTATCTTTAATTATCATTATAGTTCACAATAACCACCATCACTATTCAAATTTTTGCACGGATATCTCCACTCTCCATATCCTATCTTAAGGTCACTCGCCTCCTTTGGTCCCCACGAACCTGCGGGATATCCAAACAACGGAAAATCGGGATTAGATTCCCACTCATCTAAAATTGGTTGTACAAATTGCCACGCCAGATCAACTGCATCACCACGAGTAAAAAGCGATGCATCTCCTTGCATACAGTCGTGCAACAAACGTTCATATGCCGAAGGTAATTCTACCCCCTCTTTTTGGGCATATTTAAAATTCATATTAGTTGTTTCAACATCAAACCCAATTCCCGGAATTTTAACTCCAAACCGAAAAGCAATACCTTCGTCGGGTTGAATTCTAATAATTAATTGATTTTTTGACTCTTGTGTACTCGCAGTTTTTACGAATACAGGATGTGGTATACTTTTAAACGTAATTACAATTTCGGTTACACGAGTTGGTAAATTTTTTCCGGTACGAATAAAAAACGGCACCCCACCCCATCTCCAATTATCAATAAAAAATTTAAGTGCCACATAAGATTCGGTACGAGAATTTGCAGGTATATCGAGTTCTTCGGTATATGCTTTTTTCAAATTTCCGCCCACATGCGACTGAGTATATTGCCCTCGAACTACTTGTTTCTTAAGATTTTCTAAATTAAGTGGACGTAAAGATTGAAACACTTTAAGAACTTCGTTACGAATAGAATCGGCATTAAAATTTGTAGGAGGTTCCATTGCAGTAAGAGCAACCAACTGCAATAAATGATTTTGTAACATATCGCGTAAAGCACCCGAACTATCGTAATACCCACCTCTGTTGCCTATACCTTCTTGCTCTGCCGAAGTAATTTCTACATGATGAATATAATTTCGATTCCATAGTGGTTCAAATATGGTATTATAAAATCGAGTTACCAGTATATTTTGAGCTGTTTCTTTACCCAAATAATGGTCAATTCTATAAATCTGCTCCTCATCGAAATGCGAAATTAAATGCTGTTGTAACTTACGAGCACTCGCCACATCTTTACCAAAAGGTTTTTCTACTATTAATCGTTTCCAACCCGGAAATTTTTCGGAAACTCCGGTAAGTTTAGCTTTACCCAAATTAGTTACAATAGGTTCATACAAAGAAGGCGGTGTAGAAAGATAAAAAATAAAATTACCTTTTGTTTGAGTTTTTATGTCTATTTCATACAACTGCTGCGAAAACAATTCAATGGTAGTATGGCTTTGAAAATCGTTGTGAATATAATAGCAAAGTTTCAAAAAATCGGTAGTTTGCTCGGGCAAAACACCATGAAATTTTTGCAATCCGGCTTCGAGTAGTTCACGATATGATTCGTGGTCTAAATCGGTACGTCCTACCCCTACAATAGCAAAAATTTTAGGCAGCATATTTTTACGATACAAATCGAATAAAGCCGGAATGAGCTTACGTTGGGTAAGATCACCGGAACCACCAAAAATTACCAGAATATGTTTTTCAATAGAGTTCATATTATTTAGTTTTTACAGCATGTCCGCCAAATTGGTTACGCATAGCAGCAAGCATTTTCATAGCAAACGATTCATTTTGTCGCGATTCGAAGCGAGTAAATAAAGATGCTGCGGTAACATGTACAGGAACCTCAAAATCCATAGCAGATTGAACCATCCAACGAGCTTCGCCATTGTCTTCTACATAGGCCGAAAGTTTATCGAGTTTTGGATCTTGGTCTAATGCATTTTTAATTAAATCGAGTAACCACGAACGCACAACGCTTCCGTGT